>DUPO01000039.1 GCA_012838275.1 Spirochaetales bacterium | reverse complement strand
TTTCCCTTCTTTGTTGCCCATATGGGTACGGTACCTTATCTATCATTCACTACCCTCTTCTTGGGGGATAATGAACCATATGACTCTTTCTATCTACCGTTCTTGAACGTCTGTGCCACGGAGACAGTTCTCTTAGCCTGATGTTTGACCGCAGGTTCAATATCACCAACAATCTTCCCATCCTGACCGATGGTGGCGGAAGTTCCATAGGGATTTCCACCAGCAGCGAATAATACCGGATCTGTATACCCGGGAGCTGCTACTAGAGCACCCCAGTGGTACATGACCGTATAGAGGGAAAGGATGGTAGCCTCTTGCCCACCATGAGGATTCTGTGCCGAAGACATTGCGCTGACCACCTTGTTTACAGTTTTGCCTTGAGCCCAAAGTCCACCTGTTGTATCGAGGAACTGCTTCATTTGAGACGCCATGACTCCGAATCGGGTTGGAGTACTGAAAATGATGGCGTCGGCCCAATCAAGATCATCCACTGTGGCAACAGGAATATCCTTTGTTGCCTCCACGGTAGCCTTCCAAGCGGGATTCTCCTCTATCGCGGACTGAGGAGCAAGCTCTGCAACCTTCAACAGCTTCACTTCAGCGCCAGCTTCCTTTGCCGCCTCGGCAGCCCACTTTGCCATCTGATAGTTCGAACCACCCATACTATAAAACACTATTGCCAAATTTACCTTAGCCATATCAAAACTCCTAATAATTAATCGTTCTTGTCCCTTGGTCATCCATTGGATGAACCAAGCTTCTTCAGCAGCTCAACAAGCTGTTGTTTCTCTTCTGTACTCAATACACTGAAAATACCACCGATATTCGCTACATGGCCTGGAAACATGTTTTCCACCAATTGAAAGCCCTTTTCGGTTATACGTATGAGACTCGCCCTTCCATCCTGGGGATCGGGGTATCTCACTACAAATCCAGTCTTTTCCAAATTCTCAATGACCACCGTCATATTTCCGCCAGTGGAGAGTGTTCCTTCAAGAATCTCACCAATACGAAGATTTCCTTTATGGTAGAGAATCTCAAGCACTCCGAACTGGGCTGCTGTTAGACCTACCTGTTTGATGGTCCTCATCTCGCGTCGCCTCACCGATTGGAAACATCGTGAAAGTGTTACCAAGGCTTTCAAATTCAAATCATTATCGGCTCCATACGACTTCTTATTCTTCATATTCACAATATACTACTAATTAGTAATAAAGTCTACTGTCTTCCCCACTTGGAAGGAGAGAAACCGGTAATAGCTCTAAAACATAGAGAGATTACCTTGATGGTATTTGAATTATAATCACCAATACCAACTGATTGTTTCTACCTAAGAGAAAGATATTTCTGTAGTTTTCATTTTTAAAAACGAGGGACCCATTCTCTTGGTCTAGCATTATTGAAAGTCTAATTTTTTGTCCGCACAGCTTCTCTGCGGGAGAAAACGGTCAAGAGTGCTTCAAGTAGTTTCTTGTTGTTTTGTATGTATTGATTCCAGTATTATTGGTTCTCCCTTTGCATCTTCTGTGTTTCTTTGTAAATCAGTCGAACCGTAGCAAGATAGAAAACCAAGAACAACAATTGACTTATCTGGCCAAAGTTTATCCAGCTGAACAACCCCTTGGTGGAAATCATGAACCAATAATTTATGAGTACATCAGAGACAATGACCACCCCATAAAGAACCAATCCCATATTGAGGGAATACAGAAGAAAGATTATTGCCAGGGGATCGAAGAAAGTGAGCAGTGTCCAATATATATTCAGCCAGACTGGCACATTGCTGTTCAGTCTCTGATAAGGGAAGAGGCCGTACTTGATCAAGTCCATAGCATGATTATACGTAGCACCTAGAAACGACAACAGATAGATGATAAGCAGAATTTTCAGTACATAAGATTTCTTGACCGTGAAAATATCTTTGACTGAAACACGTCTTTTATTCATTGCATACCCAGCCTCTTGATTCTCTGTAGGTACTACCAAGCCTTTTTCCCTTGGAATATACAATTCCCTGGCCCGATACGTATTATTGCATAATGAAATCATCAACTTCTGAATATTAACCTATACCCACTGGAAATTTAATAGCAGAACTACATCGTGGATTTAGGTTTTTCATGAATAATTGGTATGCAGGCTTTCAGGTACCTGGTAAGTTGTCATTATGTCTATAGCTTCAGTTGGCATGGTTACGCTCATAGTTTTTCACATTGAAGCATATGAACATACATACCATCTTCCAGAAAAATCAAAAACCCAGGCTGAAGACTGGTTCTTTATGGGCACGATTGGGTTTGAACCGATGACTACCATCTATCGGCAAACAAACCTCCGCTATGTAGCACAATCTGTTTTTCATCCACAACAATCAATGCATAATCACTTTTCATAAATCATATGTACAATTCACGAATTACCCATTACTATATTAATAATTCAGGAGAATATAGCATGGATAATAATTTTTCAGGACCTGTAACCGTTTTTCATGGATTCTTACTGCCTGAGGAGGCAATCCCTGTTGGGTATGTGGCTCTTATTGATGCATATCAACTTCCTGCACCCTTTCCCCGACTAAAAATGGCAATTGGATCGAAACATCGTATTCTAAAAAGTACAGAGTGGCACTTGCTGACGCCTAGACATCGACCGGAAGAAACACTCATGGGTCATCTTGAATTCGCTTTAAAATATGAAGGAATAGATTTATGCATATTGAAAAAACTGTTTGAGGTAATCGATAGACGAACGATTGAAACCATCATTCTGGATACGATTACCGGTTCATACAGCAGACGGATTTGGTTTCTCTATGAATGGCTCATGGGTACATTCCTTGATATCCCAGATATCAAGAAAGGTAACTATGTATTGGTTGTCAATCCCAAACAGCAAGTTACCATAGAAGGAGAAAGATCCAAGAGGCATCGTGTTGTGAACAATCTTCTAGGGACTCCTGATTTTTGTCCGATGATCAGGAAAACTGAAGAACTTGAAGAAGTTCTCATGATTGACCTTAAAGGTAAAGCTCTCCAAGTTATTTCAGATATCCCAAAGGATGTCGTAGCGCGTGCTGCAGCATTCTTGCTACTTAAAGATTCCAAAGCAAGTTTTTCCATAGAAAATGAGTCACCTTCGCATGATAGGATCCAGCGATGGGGCAATGCGTTGAGAGAAGCAGGGAAATCACCTTTGAGTAAAGAGGAACTGATACGTCTCCAACATATTGTGATAGGCTCTAGAGGTTTTGTGAAGATAGGGTTCAGAGACGATGGTGGTTTCATTGGCGAACATGATAGAGAAACAGGAACACCCATAGTTGAACATATAAGTGCAAGATATGAAGATATTGACTCTTTAATTTCAGGCCTTATTGCATATAACAATAGAGTTTTCCATCAAATTGATCCAATTGTTGCCGCAGCTGCGATTGCTTTCGGGTTTGTGATTATCCATCCATTCTCTGATGGAAATGGAAGGATTCATCGATATCTCATTCATCATATTCTTGCAAAGTATGGGTACAATCCCCCAGGAATGATATTTCCTATTTCAAGTGCAATGCTACTTAGAATAGAGGAATATGCTTCCGTCCTGAAAAATTACTCACAAAGCATTCTCCCGTTCATACGGTGGGAACCTACAGAAGATCACAATGTACGTGTCCTGAATTCGACAATAGACTACTACCGATACTTTGATGCAACCCCCTATGCGGAGTTTCTATATCATTGTGTGCAGCAAACGATTGAACAAGATCTCCCGAAAGAGACACAATTCCTAATGAATTATGATCGGTTCAGAGAAACGGTACAAGATTCTGTTGAAATGCCTGATTCTATGGTCTTTCTCTTATATAATTTCATTTCACAGAATGAGGGAAAGCTATCAAAACGGGCACGTGAAAAGGAATTCCTACAGTTAACTACCGAAGAAATTGAACACTTTGAAGCTGTATATAAGAGGCTGTTTATTGCCGATACCGTAGAGTAGTTTTCGCATAGTGATAGTGGAGAGAAAACAGACAGCAAGAACTGGACATCAAGTAGAGAAAACATGAGGGTATTCATATTTATCTGATCTACTCTTCTACCTTCACACTCTAGCACTTGAATACTCATTCCATCACCTAGATACAGCAAAAAACCAGTCCGAAGACTGGTCCTTTATGGGCGCGATTGGGTTTGAACCAACGACTTCTACCGTGTGAAAATTGTAGTTATTACATTTCTAGGTATAGCTGCATCTGGTCTGCAATAACGGCCAACGGGGCGTCCAATTCCGGCCAGTGAGCGCTTAAAGGCGGCCACTATATCTTCGGCCTACACTATAGTCAGAGAAACACCGCTTGTGTGGTGTCATCTCTCTCTTGGGGGTCGAATATGATCGACTATGTTCAAATTTTAAAAATGCATTACCTCATGCATTTCAGTAGCAGGGAAATCGGTGCGAGTCTTGGATGCAGCAAGACCACAGTCAATGATTTTCTCAAGCGGTTCAGAGATTGTAAGGAATTGTCTTTTCCTTTGAAATCAGATGTTTCAAACGGAACCCTCTACGACTTGCTGTATCAGAAGAAGGGAGGAGTATCCTCTTCGTTGCTGTATGTGGAGCCTGACTGTGAGGCCATTTACAAGGTGCTTGCAAAGAAGGGACAGACACTTAAGCGTCTGTGGCGGAAATACAATGCTGTCGGGAACAGGCCTTCTCCTGAGGGAATGAGAAGACCCTATAGCTACAGACAATTCTGCAAACACTTCAGCGATTGGTTGGGAGCCAAGAACCTTACGTGCCGTATCCCCCGGTTTCCAGGCCAAAATGTTGAACTGGACTTTGCAGGAATGCAATTGCGTTTGAAAAACCTGTATACAGGAGACTTCAACACAAAAGTCACCATCTTTTTGGCAACGATGTCGTTCAGTGACTATTGTTATGCAGAAGGCCTGGTGAAATGTAATATCCAAGGATGGTTGGCTGTAAATACGAATGCAGTCCACTTCTTCGGAGGTGTTACCCCAGTGACGACTAATGACAACTGCAAGGTGGCCGTCATCGAGAACAGGGATTGGATTGACCCTGTAATCAACAAGGATTTCCAAGAATGGGCTGACCACTACAATACCACGTTGCTTCCCGCGAAAGTCAGAAAACCAAAATTTAAACCTCACGTAGAAGGGGCGGTAAAGATAGTTACCCAGCACATACTCGTCGAGATGCAGGAAATGGTCTTCTATTCCCTTGCAGACCTGAACGCCGAGCTTTGGAAACGTCTTGCAGTCATGAATGCTGCGCCATTCACCGCTAAGCCCTCCTCGAGGCTAGAGATGTTCAACTCCCAGGAAAGGGAAATGCTCTTACCTCTGCCCGGTACAGACTACGAATATCTGGAAAGGAAAGAGGTAAGAGTCTACCAAGACTTCCACATCCGGTTTGATAAGTCATTCTACAGCATCCCTGAGCGTTTTGTGAAGCAGAAGGTAGAGGTTCGTGCAACTATCTCTTTGCTCAGCATTTATTCAGAAAGAGGGGAACTCGTCTGGAAATGGGTGCGCTCGCATTCGCCTGGCTCCTGGAATACGGAGCCTACTCACCTTCCCAAAATGTTTTCGGACTATCTGCAGTGGAGTGTGCCCTTTTTCCAAGGATGGGCATCAAGTATTGGAGTTAACACCAGAGCTGTCATCGACAAGATGCTAGAAGGAGTGGAATACCCTGAACAGGCTTACCGAAAATGTATGGGAGTATTGGGCTTTGCCAAAAAATATTCAAAAGAAGCTCTTGAAGCATGCTGTTGCGAAGCTGTCCTCAGGGGAAGGTGCTCATACAACTATATCAAGAACACCCTCATTAGCTTTGCAGAGGATCCGGAAGAGAGCGTAGTGCAGAGAGAAAACACAACATCTGCGTGTGTGGACACATTCAAGGTCGATGGCAATCGCTACTCATTACAAGCCCTGCTTGAAAAACAGGAGGAAAAATGATGGCAAAAAACACTGCAGATATAGAGGAGATGCTTGAATACCTGCAACTGGATAGGATGGCTGAAGGTTTGGATCGTTTGGCAAGGACCCCCGGCTTCCCCTCCTTTACACCGATACAGGCTTTGAGAGAGCTCATAACAGAGGAATACGTAGCTCAAAAGAACTACCGGACTGAAAAGAGCCTGAGGCTGGGCAAACTCAAAGGTTGTAATGCCCAGATGGAGAACTTGCGCACTGGAAATGGACGGATATACAATGACAACATCATAAGCCAGCTAGCCACCTTGGAGTTCATCCAAGACAGGAGAAATCTTTGTATTCTAGGGGAAAGTGGGGCTGGAAAGACCTATGCAGCAAAGGCATTCGGTGTCGCGGCCTGCAATGCAGACTATCGGGTCCATTTCGCTGACTTCACCATGTTACTTGATGACCTGTGCATCCTAAAAAGGAGGGACTTGGCAAAATACCAGAAAAAAGTACGGTATTTCGCCAGAATTCAAGTTCTCATCCTGGATGATTTTCTTATCACTCATATTGAGGAGGAGAGGGCAATTATCCTCTTCACCCTTCTGAAGCAAAGGGATGAGTTGGGTACCTCTACCATCGTCAGCTCCCAGTACAATCCTGAGACATGGAACAGGTATCTGGGGGTTTCGGATGACTATGCGATGCCGGATGGAATACGCAGGAGGCTGATAGACCAAGGGTTTGTCCTATTAGTGGAGAAAGCCTAGAAACGTTGCTGCCGGCCTCTGTTTTTAGTGGCCGGCACTAAACGCACGCTGGCCGTTTTTGGGCGCACCTGTGGCCTCTTTAGTAGGCCAGATGCATATCGAGAAATTTGATCAATACTGAGGGCTTATCATGATGAAAAGAACCATCCAACTATCTTATTGTCCGTAGTATGCCTTTGAACCATGTTTTCTGAAATAATGTTTGTCTAAAACATATTGAGGCATGTTGCTACTTGGATTCAATTGTAATGTTTTTAGGGCAATATTCGCGACTTCTTCCATGACCACGGCTTTATAGACTGCATCTTCAGCGTTTACTCCCCACGTAAAAGGGCCATGATTTTTCACAATTATGCCAGGAATGCTTAGTACTTCATACCCACTACCTCTAATCGTTTCAACAATCACTTTTCCAGTATTCGTTTCATAGTCACTTTCAACCTCTTCTTTTGAAAGCGCTCGAGTGCAAGGAATATCACCATAGAAATAATCTGCATGCGTAGTTCCTAATGGCGGTATTGCAACTCCCGCTTGTGCAAAGGCAACCGCATTCGTCGAGTGTGTATGCGTGATACCACCAATATCCTCAAAAGCTCTATACAACTCAAGGTGAGTCGGTGTATCAGAGGAAGGTTTCCACTTTCCCTCTACTACCCTACCAGTTACTACTTCTACAACGACCATATCATCAGGTGACATGTTATCGTAATCTATACCTGATGGCTTGATCACCACTAATCCTTTCTCACGATCGATCTCGCTGACGTTACCCCAGGTATATAAGACGACACCCTTTGCCACTAGATCTAGATTAGCTGCACATACCCGTTTCTTCATTTCCTCTAACATTGCACCGTTTCCTTATTCTTCCATCAGTACGCATACCTGTGGAAGTTCCACACATGGGAGAAGATTGGCGGATGTACTACATCCGCCGTTGATCAATCAATCCCATTGGAACATGTCACCGATATGCTGCTGCATTCCACCGTAACTCGTTACGAAATTGCGGTATATTCGTTTCTTGCCCAATTACTACACATTCAATATTTACCATCTCTGCGAACGTACGTACAAATTCCACACCGAAAGAATCCGTATAAGCGGTGTGGTGCCCACCACCAGCGAGAATCCATGCTTCACTCGCTGTAACCAGGTCGGGTAACGGCTTCCACAGGATACGGGCAACCGGCAGCCGTTTGAATGCTTCAGGTGCTTCTACAGCTTCCACTTCGGACACCACAATGCGGAATCGATTTCCCATATCTACAATAGCGGCACAAAGGGCTTGTCCCGGTCGTCCATCGAATACTAAACGAGCTGGATCCTCACGATCTCCTATCCCCAAAGGATGAACCTCTAGTGTCGGCTTCTCTTTTGCAATCGAAGGACAAACCTCCAACATATGTGCGCCCAAATCGAGCATAGCACCGCGTTGCATATGATAGGTATAATCCTCCATAAACGATGCCCCACCAGTCAAACCAGCTCCCATGACCTTGAACAAACGCACCATTGCCGCGGTCTTCCAATCGCCCTCACCGGCGAAGCCATACCCCTTTTCCATCATCCGTTGAGCAGCAAGGCCAGGAAGTTGCTTCATCCCGTGTAAATCCTGGAAGTTAGTGCAAAATGCTCGCGCTCCCACATCACCTAAGAACGATTGCAGAGCCAACTCGATTCTCGCCTGCTCTTTCGTCTGTTGCAGGAATACTGCTTCGCTGACCGAGAACTTGAAATCGTAGTGCTCACGATATTCATCAATCAGGGAGTCGATATCACTTTGTGCAACGTTGTTACAGTATGCTACCAAATCACCAATCCCATAATAGGGAACCGACCAACCGAGTTTGATCATCGCTTCTACTTTGTCGCCATCGGTCACCGCTACATCACGCATATTATCGCCAAACCGGGCTATTACCATATCCCGACTTTCTGCGATACCGGCAGCAGATCGCATCCATGAAGCTATTCGGACTTGTGTCTCCTCGTGGGACCAATGCCCAGTGATTACTGTCCTTGGCAAGTCCATCCTTGCGGTGATGTGACCAAATTCACGATCCCCATGGGCACTCTGATTAAGATTCATGAAGTCCATATCGATGGTATCGAAAGGTATACGTTCGTTGAATTGGGTATGTAGTTGTAACAAGGGTTTCGAGAGAACCGAAAGTCCATTGATCCACATCTTAGAGGGACTGAATGTGTGCATCCAGCATACCACGCCACCACAGGTATCATCAGACCCTGCTTGCTGTATGGTAGCACGAATCTGCGCTGCAGCCTTCTGCACTGGCTTACACACCAGTTTAAAAGGTAATGTCTTACTGCTATTTAAGGCATCAACGATTTTCTGCGCATCTGCTGCTACTTGTCGTAACGGCTCTTCTCCATACAAGTCCTGGCTACCGGTCAGAAACCAAAATTCCAAATTATCTAAGTGCTTCATCATCCTCTCCTCCGTTTCTCTTCGAACTTGCCCAAAGCGAGGTAACGTTCATACAGCTTATCGTAGACGTCCTTACGCTTGGGATCTGGGGTATAAACTCGCTCTATAGCTGCACATAACACCTTCTGAGCTGTAGGTATATCTGTATACAGACCAGCAACCACAGCAGCGAACGCTGTCGCTCCAATGGCCGGGGCCTGATCATTGCTCGTAACCTGTATGTCCCTTCCAGTGACATCGGCAAGGATTTGCATGCCGATGGTACTCTTGCGGGCAACCCCACCGATTGCAATGATCTGGCCAACCTCAACGCCACCTTTTTCAAAACATTCCAAAATCGCCCTAGCACCAAAGGCAGTAGATTCCAAGAGCATACGCATGATTGAAGGAGCATCAGTCCCTAAACTGAGTCCTGACAGCGCCCCTTTCAGACTTTGATCTGCATCGGGTGTACGTCGCCCATTGATCCAATCGAGAGCAATCGGTGAGTCTTCGTTCACTTCGATGTCCTCGACAGCCTTTTCTAGAGCAGCAAGTACCTTTTTCTCCATCGTAGCATAATACAGGCTAAATAATCATGCGTTACCAAAATTGTGTTCGTTAACGCTACAAGTATTTTTACATGAACATACGCAGTCGTCAAGCAAAATTTATTTTTTTTACCTTAGTACGTATTTTATTGTTATTATTATAGTTAAAGGTTTTTCATATGGTTATTCAGCCATTTTACTGTAAACGTGTACGTTACCTCTTGTTCAATTGTACCAGCAAGATATGTCAACGAATTTTTAATTCAGTTTTCTGTCCATATTTATCCACTATGACATGCTAAGTATCTTTAATCGTATCTTAATTTGCTAACAGACAGAACTTACTCACTTTTTGTTGTACATAGTAACTCTTACTCGAAGAGGCCCAATGAAATTTCAACAATCATGCAAAATTATTTTTTAACTATTTTAATTAAATATATTTACAGAACTTTATCATAAAGCTGTTTGCACTTCTTTACTCTATTGGATACCAATTTATCCTACACTACTGTTCTGTAGATCTATCATAAGCACACGTAATAAGCTTTAGCCTTTGCCTAATACTGAGAGTACATAACAACAACAAAACAACTAACTCGAAAATAGCAATTTTAGATTTTTCAACAATAGTATCATTAGGTAACGATAACGCAATTTTTTATCTATAACACATAAATATTTATGTAACTTTTCCTCTAGATATCTATTAAATGTATAATATAAAAATATTTATAAGTATATATTGCCAAATTTTTCACTGCTAATTATAGCTTGACTTCTAAGGAATCTATGCGTTAATCTTTAACGCATAACTTGCAAAAGCTGGAGAAATTACATGACAATTGCCGAGATTGCAAAACTTGCTGGTGTGTCAATTGGAACAGTGGACAGAGTACTTCACAACAGAGGTCGTGTTGCACCAAGGACCATTGAAAAAATAATGCAAATTGTTGAGGATCATAATTATCAACCTAACACGTTTGCTAGAAACCTTAAATTGAGCAAAAAATTCACCATAGGTGTCATCATTCCTTCGCTTCATTCTGAATTCGGTTATTGGCAGCTTATTTACGATGGAGTTCTTAAAGCGGTCAAGGAATTATCCCAGCTTGCCGTTTCGATCGAGTTAATGGAATATGATAGGAGAAATCCTAAATCTTTTTTACGGGCAGGAGATCTTCTGTTCCATAAGAAAATCGATGCTGTTCTGATAGCACCACTTCTCCCTGATGAAACTTCAGCACTTATCGATAAGTATCCTCAGCTTCCGTATGCTTTCATAGATTCACCCCTACCTTGTGATAAAGCATTGGTGACTGTTGCTCAAAATCCATTCAGGGGGGGCTTTTTAGCTGGAAGAATGATGAAATTACTCAGCCCGAAAGGTGGAACATATATTATCATTCAGACACATAAAAGTGCTTATAACTCATCTGAACGTGCGAGAGGATTTAAATCATACTTTTCTCATAATCCTGACTATCACATTCAGGAGGTCGAGACTACCTCTGATGAGGATGGAGAAAATAAGATTGAGGAAATGTATCGCCAACACAAAGATCTTCGGGGTATTTTTATTGTAAATAATGCGGTAATCCGCTTCGCGAATCGGATTGTCTTGTTAGGACGTAAGAATCAGACAATAATCATTGGATACGACATTGTAGAACAAAACCGAGAAGCGATGTTAGAAGGTAAGGTGGATTGTCTTATTTCACAACGTCCGGAATTTCAAGGATATACTGCTATCTATCAATTATACAGGAAAGGTATTTTAAACCAAAAACCAGATAAAAACATACCAATTCCCATCGACATCATATTGCCTGAGAATATTCAGGATGACAATTCGTATAACTTTAACCACTCATGGGAATTCCAAGAAGATTGCATCTAAGTAACGTAGTTCATCGATAAAACCGTTCTCGTATGAAGTGCACATGCTTTCAGCAATTGACGCTTGGCATGCATACTTTTGAATAAGGATCATTGGTACTTAGGAAAGGATGGTAGGCCTTTCGTTTGACTGGCGTTCGACAGTTGTGAGCTACAATATGTAAAACAACTTTAATTCATATATAGAATTATTCGCCATTCTGTAAAAAGTGTCAGTCACGCCAAATACACGGTACCAACAAAGATGAGGATATGAGAATATGGTGACAAGACGTTCCTGTACCTAATGGAAGGAGGAAACAAGCATTGGGCTTTGGCTTTGCACCGAGGATGCTAATCCCCGGCAGTTTTCTCTTTATCTGTCCATGCAAGGTCGGAAGGTTTGAGCTTCCAGG
>DUPO01000038.1 GCA_012838275.1 Spirochaetales bacterium | reverse complement strand
CCGCAAGTGTAATAGTCAAATAAAGAGCATATGTTTTTGTGCCCATGCGTTTTATCCTGCTCGCATTGAATCCACAGAAGGGGTAGAAGAATAAGAGTCCGTCGAGGATGAGTAAGGTTAGGCCAAAGAGGAGGGGCAAACCCCTAGGGACGAGCAGGCAAAGGGCAAACACTGCGATTTGTCCTGCCACTGCCATCCTGAAGAGCAGATGTTGCTCTTCCTTCATGTTCCACTTCAATCCTTTTATATAGAGGTTGCCAGCAGCGGGGAAGGGAAAGCCTACGGTGAGGGTGAGCGCTAGCGCTGTGATCCAGGCAGTGTCCCAACCGCGGTAGACCAGTTCTCTTCGGTCCTTTTTTCCTGTCGCTTTTGCCATGAGGAACATTGCCATGGTCCTGGCAAGCAGGAAGAGGGAAGGTGTTGCAAGCATAAGACCTTCTTGTGAGGTCGATGCAGTAGAGAAGAGAGGCAGGATCGGATTCAGACCGACCAGAGTGAGCAGGTTCCACCCTTTGAGACAGAAGAAAAAAAGCAAGGTATGGGCAGCCAGTGTTGTGAACAATGCCTGCAAGTCCTCCCTTGCCTCTGGAAAACTCTCTTCTGTCAGGCTCTTGTGCCAGAGAAAATATCCCATATCAAAGAAGCGGGATGCGTGGTGGTAGACCTTTACGGTTCCCGCTTTGAACAGTTTCAGTTGTTGCCAAAGGCCCAGGATTGAGAACCCCTCCTTGGCAAGCTGTTTGAAGGAAGCCGGATTGTCCCCTTCCACACAGGCAGAGAGGGAGGTGCACCCTTTTCCTTTGAGAAAGTTGATAGCTTCTGTAAGTAACTTTCCCGCAAGAGCATTTCCCCGATGATTCTCATCGGTGTAGAGCCACCCTATGTACCCCATCCTTACACGCTTGTTTACCTGATAGATGTCCAGGTTGATTCCGGCAACAACCTGGCCCTGGTGGGTGACGATGAGGGTCGATTCGGGATGGAGGTAGAAAATTGATGCGTACTTTGCATCGAAGCACCGGCTCATCAGGGCCTTTGTTTCCTCTATCTGCTCTTCACGAATGAGGGAGGTGACGTATTCGCTCATGCTTTCCCTCGGAGAGTGTTGGTCATCTCGAGCTGCTTGGCAAAACACTGGAATCCCATAGTGTGGAGGAGCGTGTTCAAGGCAGCGTATTGTTCATCGATATTGATGAATCGCAGTTGGTCGGTCTTGCAGAGCTTTGCTGCCTCAATGATGGCCTCTCTTGCATAACCCTTATGTCTCTCTTCTTCTTGTATGTATAACTGGGCTATCGATCCTGAACTGTTTTCGTAGCAGAGTGTTCCGATCTTTTTCTGTTTTACCATGATGTTCCAAACAGGGACGCCGCCGGCTATGATGGATTGTTCCGTATTCTGCCAGCTTGGCAGGCAATCGCCTTGGGGGATGGGAATGGTTGCATCTTTTGTAAGCTTTAGTTCTGTCTCTTTTTCTTTGAACAACGAGGCTTCAACTTGGTAGCAGTTGAGCCCTCGCTGTTGGGTAAAGCCTATGCTTTTATACAGATTAATCGCCTTTGTATTGTCAGAGAGCACCTCCAACACCCAGGTATGGACACCCTGGCTGTTCATCAGGGAGAGGGCTTTTTCCAGGAGCAGGCGGGCATACCCTCTGCCCCTGTAGCCGGGGATGATCGCCGTCCCCGAGTCGTATGCATAGCCATCCCTGAGGCCGTTGATCACGAAACCTACCAAGGTATTGTCGTCAAAGAGTCCGACCGAGCACTCCGGGTTATAGCCGTATCTGATGTTTGTGCTCTGTAGCTTCTCTTCGGTTATGGCTACTGCTAGCCGGTAGTCACTGAAGCCCAGGTTATAGGCTCGCGTGAGCTCGGGTAAACTTACCCTTTCTAAGGTATCTGTCACCACCATCGTTTTCTTTTGAACCATCCTGCCATTAAGATGACTATCAGAATACAGCAAATCAGCATGGCATAGAAACCCCACTGTTGGGAGGTGAAGGGCATATGGAGAAAATTCATCCCATACAGGCCTGTAAGGAAGGTCAGGGGGATGAAGGTGGTGCTTATGATGGTTAGCACCTTCATGATCTTGTTCATCTTCACGTCGAGACTGGAGAGGTAGACTTCCATCAGCCCGCTTACCGTTTCCCTCAGCATCTCACACTCCTCGTTGAGCCAGAGCGCATGGTCTGAAGTGTCATGGAAGAGGTGGGTGGTTGCCTTGTCCAACTTCACATGCTCCGATCGGATGATGTTGCCCAAGAGGTCCTTCAGGGGGAGGGTGACCCTTCTGAGGTGAAGTATCTTTCTCTTATGCGTATGGATGTCTGAGGCGGTTACCTTGTCAGGGGTGTTGATGACAAGGGCTTCCAGATCCTCAGTCTTCTGGTCAAGCTCATCGGCGCGTACCAGGTACTGGTCGACCACGCGGTCGAGCAGGGCATGGAAGAGCAGGTGTGCATTCGCTTTCCGCTTCTTGCTCTGCGTATCCTTGAGATAGGCAACTGCAGGCGAGAAGATGTCACTTGCATGTTCCACTATGCTGATGACCCATTTGTCCCCCACAAACAAGCTCAGCTGCTCCTCTTCCTTCTGGGGGGTGTCGAGAACCCTGAGGGTAAGGGAGAAATAGTGCTCATAATAGTCAAGTTTCATCCGCTGGTCAGTGGAGAATACGTCCTCAAGGCTGAGGTTGGAGAGGGTGAACTCTTTGGCAACCGATACAATTCCTCTGATGTCCGACAACCCTGAGATCTCAATCCAACGTTGTTTGTCAGGCTCCTCCATGGAGAAGCCTTCAATGATTACAGAACCTTCGGTGTCGTAAATATGGGTTCGTATCCTGGTCTCTTCGCACTCGGAGTCTCCGACGTAGACTAATGATCCCGGTCTCATTCCCTCTTTTCTCTTGTGCAGAAGAAGATGTGATTTTTTGTTTGGCATTAGATGGCCCCTTGTAGGCTTAAGACTCCCACAATTAGCAAGAGCTGTGCAAGGGTGTAGGTCCCCATGATGGTAGTTTCGCTGAAGGTGCGTTTTTCAACGACATCGAGTGCTATGAGGTAGTCTGAGATTGCAAAGAAGATGGCTCCTCCCATTGCAATATAGGAGAGGGCCGACGCGCAGAAAGCGGTCAGTACGATAAGGGTTGCCGCATAGATGCTTAGGATGGGTGCCTCTTTGGAGGGGAAGAAGGATAGGATGATTTTGTAAAGGGGGATGGTCAGGGCAAGTATGGCGAAAAGAAAATAACCCCAGCTTTGCAGATGCAGGACAAAATACGTTATATACGCAAGGTGTCCTATGAAAAAGCAGAGCATCCCGGCATAGAACAGTTTGCCCCGGTGTCCTGCTAGCAAGAGCGCGTCCCCTGCCGTCCCCAGCAGTAGGGCCAGACAAATGAGCAGAAGGAATATGCCTGTATCTGTATTGATTGAAAGGTAATACATGAGTAGCGAGGGCATGAGAGCGACTTTACTTATCGCCGATGCCCACCGCAAGTTTTCAGAGCGGAGGCTCATGTGGATGATGGTGAGGGATAGATAAAGCAGTAGAAAGGTATTCATAAATATAGCTTAACGCACGTAAAGGGAGATGACAACACGTTTTCCTTTGGTTTTGCCATAGAACGTTTTCCTTTGGTTTTGCCATAGAAGGTGAAATCTGCTATACTTTTATTCATGGCAAAGTCAACATATGATGAATCGAAAATCCAAACGCTAAGTGCGTTGGAACATATACGCAAGCGTCCGGGAATGTACATTGGTCGCTTGGGCAACGGAACCCATCTCGACGACGGTATCTACATTCTTCTCAAGGAGATCATCGACAACAGCATTGACGAATTCATTATGGGATTCGGAAACAAGGTTGTCGTCCGTGTAAAGGATAACAGTGTATCGGTCCGGGACTTTGGACGGGGCATTCCCCTGGGCAAGGTCGTCGATTGCGTCTCGGTCATCAACACCGGGGCCAAATACAGCTCCGATGTCTTCCAATTCTCTGTAGGGCTGAACGGGGTAGGTACCAAAGCGGTCAATGCCCTCTCCTCAGAGTTTACCGTGACAGCGTATCGTGACGGCAAATTTTCCTCCGCCACCTTTTGCAAAGGGGTTCTGATTTCAGAGAAGACCGGCAAGGCTCCTGAGGAGGATGGGACCCTGGTGAGTTTCACCCCCGACCCCGAGCTGTTCGGGGAGTATGCCTTCAACGAGGATTTTTTGGTAACCCGGATCTGGAGTTATGCCTATCTGAATACAGGCCTCTCCATCAACTTCAACAACAAGGTATACAAGTCCGCCCACGGGCTTCTGGATCTCCTGGAAAAGGAGGTCGGCGACGAAGGGCTGTACACCACCATCCACTATCAGTCGAAGCAGCTTGAGTTTGCGTTTACCCATGTGGTGGGATCGTATGGGGAGAATTACTTCAGCTACGTCAACGGTCAGCATACCACCGATGGTGGTACCCACCAGGGTGCTTTCAAAGAGGGGATTCTCAAGGGGATCAACGAGTTCTACAAGAAGAGCTGGGCCCCCCAGGATGTGCGTGATGGTATTATCGGAGCGATCGCCATCAAGGTGCAGGAACCTGTCTTCGAATCACAGACCAAGAACAAGCTGAGCAATACTGAGATCCGCTCCTGGATCGTAGGTGAGGTAAAGGACGCCATCGTCGACTTCTTGTTGAAGAACTCCGATGAGGCTGAAAAGCTGAATGAGAAGATAAACAACAACGAGAAGCTTCGCAAGGAGCTCAATGAGGTAAAGAAAGGGGCCCGGGCTTCCGCCAAGAAGGTCTCGCTGAACATCCCCAAACTGAAGGACTGCAAATATCATCTCGGCCAGAGTGCCACCCACCGTGATGAGTGTGAGAGGTCGGTCATCTTCCTCACTGAAGGGGACTCCGCTTCAGGTACCATCACCAAGACACGGGACGTGATGACCCAGGCGGTCTTCAGTCTCCGAGGCAAGATTCTCAACGTCTATGGAAAGAAACGAACTGAAATTTACAAGAATGCTGAGCTCTACAATATGATGGTCGCTTTGGGCATCGAAAATGGTCTTGAGGGGCTGCGCTACGGCAAGGTCATCATCGCCACCGACGCCGATACCGACGGCTTTCACATCCGTAACCTCCTGATGACCTATTTTCTCACCTATTTTGAGGATCTGGTACTTGCAGGCAGACTCTACATACTGGAGACACCCTTGTTTCGGGTACGTAACAAGAAGCAGACGGTCTACTGTTACAATGAGAAGCAGCGTGATGATGCGGTGGCCCAGATCAAGGGCAGTGAAATAACCCGGTTCAAGGGCCTGGGCGAGATCGACCCCAAGGAGTTCGGACAGTTCATAGGTGAAGAAATCCGTCTGGTTCCCGTTTCAATTGTGGGGATGCAGTCGATGCACAAGACCTTGGAGTTCTACATGGGCAGCAACACCCCCCAGAGAAGGGAGTTCATTATGGAGAATCTAATCTGATGACGCAGGCACAAAACGTTTTTCGACAAAATTTCCTTGAATATGCTTCGTATGTCATCAAGGAACGGGCCATTCCCGATCTTTCTGACGGCCTGAAGCCGGTACAGAGGCGTATCATGCATACCCTCTTCGAGATGGACGACGGCAAGTTCCATAAGGTGGCCAATGTGGTTGGTTGGGCGATGCGCTACCATCCTCATGGCGACTCCTCAATCTATGAGGCACTGGTCAACCTGGCTAACTTCGATCTTTTCATCGAGCGGCAGGGGAACTTCGGTAACTTCATGACCGGTGACAGCGCAGCTGCTGCGAGGTATATCGAGTGCCGGCTGCTCCCTTTTGCCAAGAAAGTCCTCTACAATCCCGAGCTCACAGAGTTTACCGACTCCTATGACGGACGCAACAGCGAGCCTGTCTCGTTTCCCGCCAAGATACCGGTAGTCATCATTCAGGGGGTTATGGGTATTGCGGTAGGGATGAGCACCTCTATCCTGCCTCACAATGCACTTGAAGTGCTCGATGCCATGGCAGCTAAGCTGAAGGGCGAGAGCTATACCCTGTATCCCGATTTTCCAGGAGGGGGCATCGTTGATGTGGAGGACTACAAAGATGGACGGGGTTCTGTCTCCATCCGCGCAAAACTCAACACCTCCGACTCAAAGAAAATCATCATTGAGGAGCTTCCTTTCGGTGTTACCAGTGAGGCGATGATCCATTCGGTGGAAGATGCTGCAAAGAAGGGACGGCTTAAGATAAGCTCGATCAACGACTACACCTCAGACAGGGTGAACATTGAGATCAACCTTGCACGCAACTCCTACTCTGAGGATATCGTCGACTCCCTCTATGCCTTTACAGATTGTGAAAAAAAGATTTCGGTGAACCCTCTGGTGATACGGGAGAACATCCCCACCATCATGGGTATCAGCGAGATACTGGATTACCATGCGCTGAATCTCCTGGATATACTGAAAGCCGAACTGGAACTGGAGAAGGGGCATCTGCTGGACAAGTTGCATGCCCGCACCCTTGAACGTATTTTTGTTGAAGAGCGCATCTACAAGAGGATCGAACAGAAGAAGAGTGCCGCCGAGGTCAACAAGGCTGTATTCACTGGTTTCAAGCCTTTTACAGAACAGCTTCTGAGGCCGCTTGCCGATGAGGATGTCGAGCGTCTACTGAAGATTCCCATCAGACGCATCTCGCTGTTCGACATTGAGAAAAACCGTCATGAGATGGATGAGATCAACGCCCTGCTGGAGGAGATCGAGTACAAGCTCGGGCATCTGGTTGAGTATGCTCTTACCTATCTGGGGGAACTGAAGGGTATGCTCGGTGCGGAGGAGCATAAGCGGAAGACCAAGATCAAAGCGTTTGAGACCATCGATGTCAAGGAAGTTGCGGAGAGAAACCTGGTCATAAAATATGACAACTCGAATGGGTATCTGGGCTATGGTGTGAAGACAGGCACAAACCAGCTTGAGGTCAATCCTTTCGATAGGGTGCTCATCATCCGCAAGGACGGCACCTACTATGTCATCGACGCTCCTGAGAAGGAGTTCGTAGGCAAGGGAATGCTCTACTGCGGTTTTGCAGACAAGAGCGAGCTGGAGAAGATTGTCTTCACCGTCCTTTACCAGGAGAAGAAGTACAAGTACCTCTTCCTCAAGCGTTGCCAGATCCTCTCCTTTATGCTGAAGAAGGCCTACTCCCTCGTCCCTGAAGGAAACTTCAAGTTGGTGAAGCTCTCGACGCATCCCAATGCCGAGCTTACGGTAAAGTACAAGCCCAAACCAAACTTGAGGATTCTTGAGGAGCAGTTCTACTTCTCCGACTATCTGGTCAAGGGGGTGCGGGCAAACGGAGTGCGTATAGTGGTGAAGGATATCGCCTCTCTTCGGCTGCGGGCGGTGAAAGAGATTGTGCATGAAAACCAAGAAGAGCCAACCCTCTTCGATGATATTGAGGAGTGATGATGGCATTAGAAGAGAGAATTCTCTATGAGGACAACCATCTCATCATAGTGAACAAGCTATGTGGTGAGTTGGTTCAAGGGGACCGTACAGGCGATGAGACACTTGCAGACCTGGTGAAACACTATCTGAAGGTGACCTATAACAAGGAGGGGAATGTCTATCTGGGCATCCCTCACCGCCTAGACCGCCCGACCAGCGGGATCGTGGTCTATGCAAAGACCGAAAAGGCGCTCATCAGGCTCAACGAGCTGTTCAGAGGGAGTTCCGTCAAGAAGATCTACTGGGCTGTTGTCTCCGAACTTCCATCCCAGATGGAGGGGACGCTCATCCATCATATGGTGCGGAATACCAAACAGAACAAAAGTGTGGCGAATCCAATCGAACGCAAGGGAAGCAAGGTAGGCAAGCTGGACTACAAGGTAATCGCCTCATCGACGAACTATCATCTGTTGGAGGTCGAGCTTCATACCGGACGCCATCATCAGATCCGTGCCCAGCTCGCTGCCATCGGCCTCCATATCAAGGGTGACCTGAAGTACGGCTCGCCTCGCTCCAACCCTGATGGGGGTATCTGCCTCCATGCGCGATCGATCTCTTTTATGCATCCGGTGAAGAAGGAGGAGCTTTCCATTATAGCGAATCCTCCCCGCGATGCCCTTTGGGATGCTTT
>DUPO01000037.1 GCA_012838275.1 Spirochaetales bacterium | reverse complement strand
TTTTCAAGAAAAACAGCAGTTCAAAAGACAATTCTATCAAAGGAAAACGACTCAGAAAAAGACTCCTTCTCAACCTTGGCTAAGAGCCTAGGTAAAAGATGGTTTATCCGAGTTTTGAAATTGCCTCGAAAGAGTAGAACAATGGTGTAGTGACAAATGTAATGTTTTCCCTTTCGGTTTCAAATATTGAGACTAGGGAGAAGGCCTAATAATCCCCAAGGATTACTGTTGGTCCGATACTAAGAAAATGTTTTATTTATCGACTGGATGGGATATACCTGTATGTAGAAAACAGATGGAGATTGTTTCCCATACGATACTGTTCGTACACTGGCTTCGCGTGTTTCTTCTTGCTCAACAAGTGGTATGTTGTGGGCAGGTCCATATCGCTTTGACAAAGATGCTTTGGATCAGAGGCATATTGATTTAGATGTTAATTAGGTACCTAGATATACCCTTGATATGGCCATTGTTCAAAGATGGCACTGGCGATGGATAAGGAGTGAAAGATGAGACTTGATGGATTTGGCTTGTTTGTGAATGATAGGGCAGTGATGATCCGCTTTTATCGTGATGTTTTGGGATTTGAGATCAAGGAAGCTGAAAACGCTTCCAATGTCTATCTCATTAAGGACGGAACGCTGTTCCTGCTATATGGAAGAAATGATTTTGAGAGGTTGACCAACCGCAAATATGCATACACAGAGGGCTTCAATGGTCACGCCGAGATTGCTTTGTATGTTGATACGTTTGAGGAGGTGGATGAGCAGTATGCCAAGGTAATCAGCAAAGGTGCCATATCGATTATGAAGCCTACAACAGAGCCTTGGGGACAAAGAACCTGCTATATTGCTGATCCAGAAGGGAACCTGATTGAGATAGGATCATTCAACAGACCCTTCAGCCGCTAGCTTTGGCTTTGAGTGAAGCACCACGGCGGCGGTTGGAGAGGCCTTAGGTTTCGGATGGGCTTGGGCCAGTTGTGGTGCTTTCCTGGATTGTAGCCCCTTCCGGTATTTTTTCTTCTGGAAGGAGTCCATAAATCTTAGATTCGATCTTGCTGAGTTTTTCATTGAGCAAACCTGCTATGAACACCAGCAAACCGGCTTGTCCAAAGATATAGCCGATGACTAACCAACTCACTGCAGTTGCTATACCATTGATATCGACGATTAGTTTTTTTTGAGTGGGAAACAGTATTGCTCCTACTATCAGGCAAACTATGCTACAAGCGAGAAGAACCAAACCAATTTTTTTCATGCAATTCCCCCGTACATGCATTTGATGAAAATAATCTTGTTTTCCCTTTCTTGGAACTTTACCATGGAAACCTTACGAAATAAAGCTTTGGGTTTTCTGGAGCCAATGGCATAGGTAGCCTTGAATCTTGGCAATCCGATATCTTTTTTCCAAGGATGTCGAGTAGAAGTAGGTGTGTGGTGTTATCATGACCGTGGATTGTGGAGGAATAGTATGGTCAACCGACTGAATCGTATCATTGAATATATTGAGAATCATCTGACAGAAGATTTGTCAGCGGATGCAATCTCCAGTATTACCGGGGGTTCGGCATTCCACTTCAACAAGGTGTTTCTCTATCTGTCAGGGTATTCACTGATTGAATACATAAAGAACAGACGCCTGTCTGAAGCGAATAAGGACCTGTTGGATGGAAAGAGCGTAACCGATGTTGCTTTCACCTATGGGTATCAATCGGTGGATGGGTTCGCCAGGGCATTCAGGGGGTGGAGTGGGATACTGCCATCTGAGGTCAAGAAAACCGGTTTCAGCAAAACAATCCCAAAATTATCATTCATCATCCAAGTCAAGGGAGGAACAAGTATGGAGTGCAGGATCAAACAGATGCCAGCTTTCAATCTGGTCGGGGTCTCAAAGCGAGTGCCAATGCAATTCGAGGGTGTGAACCAGGAGATAGTGAAGCTCGCACAGAGCATTACTGAAGAACAACGTTCAGAGATGCATTCACTACAGGATATGGAGCCCTTCGCGGTTGTGAACGCCTCCTTCGATGCCGATGCGAATTTTATGAAGGAGGAGGGGGAACTTACTCATCTCATCGGGGTGCTTACCACACAATCAGAGGTAAGTTCCCATTTGGATAGGATTCAGGTAGAGGCTATGACTTGGGCGGTATTTCCTAGTGATGGGCCTTTCCCCGCAACTTTGCAGGACACCATGGCTAGAGTGTATTCCGAATGGCTCCCTGCTTCAGACTACGAAGTGATTGATGCCCCCTCCTTCTCGTTCACCAAGATGGATGAAAAGAGGGAAGGGTATGCATACAGTGAAGTATGGACTCCAGTACGGAAAAATGATGGAGTCTGATCTGGGTCAGGTCCCAACACCCCTAGAAAGAGAAATTGCAATATGTACGAAGGTATGATATAAGATAACGAGCAATCCTAAAGGAATGGAGATCACTACAGCAATGAAGAACTGAGAATCGGTACGCACAAGAGAACACTCACGACGATAATGTGGGGTTTGGTGTATTCGATTGGTTTCCTATTGCTTGTGTGACCGATGGCATGCCTACACCCCCAACAAGGGAGAACAAATTCATGGGCATGTCGACGATTCACCTTTCAACATTGCATTTTCAATACCCACAAACATTGCACCCGCTCTTTGAGAACATAGACCTGACTTTCGCAACTGGATGGACAGCCATTCTTGGCGCCAATGGGGCAGGGAAAAGTACTCTTCTGCAACTGGCGTGTGGTCTGCTCAAGCCAGAGTTCGGTAGCGTATCCGCCCCCGAGCATACTGCCTATGTGGAACAGCGAACAGATGATCCTCCTCGGAACTGCGAGACTTTCGCCTGTGCCTATGATAGGGAAGCCTGTCGATTGCATGGGCTGCTAGAGATCGAACGAGATTGGTTCTACCGATGGGAAACGCTGAGCCATGGGGAGCGCAAGCGCCTTCAGATTGCCTGTGCCCTATATGAGGAGCCGGATGCTCTTGCCGTGGATGAACCGACGAATCATCTTGATGCACAGGCGATCGCTCTGATCGGTGATGCTTTGTATGGCTTCAAGGGGATCGGCCTCCTGGTTAGCCATGACCGAGCCCTCTCGGATCAATTGTGCAATTCCTCTGTCATCGTACATGCACCGTATGTTCGGATGCTTCACTGCAAACCGTCGCAGGCGCTGGATGAATCAAGCAAAGTCTCGGAAGCCTCCATCCGTTCACTTCAGAATGGACAACAAAAACTCAAACGGCTCTCTTCAGAGTCAACACGGAGGAAACAGCTTGCCAGTGTGCAGGATTCAAAAAATTCCAAGCGGAATATCGCCCCGAAAGACCATGATGCCAAAGCAAAAATCGATGGAGCGCGAGTTTCTGGAGTGGATGGTAGGGCTGGAAGACTTAAATCCCAGTTGGACAGACGGGTAACCCATATGCATGAATCGCTCCAGGACATTCGAGATGGCTTGGATGAATCACGCAAGCTGGACCTCCAAAGTCCCTTGGCTGGGATTACCATCATCAGTGAGTCTCTTAAGCGTGATACTGTAGTGCGGATTACCCCAGGTAGTCTTCCGTTGGGGCCCGATAGAAACCTTTCATATGGCCCGTTGGAAATTCCCCCAGATGGCAGAATCGCTTTCACTGGTGCCAATGGGAGTGGAAAAACCACTCTGATGCAGCATGTCCATGCATTGATAGTTTCAGAAGGAATCCCTGTGGCGTATGTTCCCCAAGAGCAGGACAAGAGAGCGTGTGAAAAGGCCTTGGAAGATTTGGAACGTTTGGATCCTGCGACAAAAGGTCGTGTTATATCCACCCTGACACGGTTGGGAAGCGATCCTCAGCTTATCCGGTCCTCGGTTTTGGCCAGTCCGGGTGAAGCTAAGAAACTGTTGTTGAGTCTTCTGTTTGAGAAATCAGTATCGGTCCTGTTGCTCGATGAACCAACAAACCATCTCGATCTTCCTGCCCGTTTGGTACTTGAAAAGGCACTGGGTGCGTATAAGGGAGCATTACTATGCATCAGTCATGACACGGCATTCTTGGAGGCGGTTTGTACCACCCGATGGCATATTGAGCCTGATCCTGGAAACCAGGGTATTGGTATGCTGCAAAAACTCCCCTGGGCTTACGATTATTCTTATCCTTGAGATAGGATGCTCTTTATTTTTGATTGATCGTTTGCAACCACACAGCCCATCCTCGAACTCACATATACCAGTACCATGGTGGGCTCTTGCATTGGGAAAGCCAATTGAAAAAGCTGTGGAAGATGCAAAGACGTACGTGACCATAGCCATTGGTCACGCACTGTCTTTGGGGGAGGGATGCGGTCATACATATCGTTTGTATGATCTCTACAAGCATGGACCAGACCAATGAGGAGGACCAATATCATGGACATGAAACAGATGTACTCGAACAGCACAAAGACACCGCAGGCTATACGCGAGAAGAAACCAATCTCTCATCAGATAACCAATTATTTCACGGTACAGGATTGTGCCAACGTAGCCCTTGTATTGGGAGGTTTCCCTATTAAGGCGGATGCAGAGGAGGAGCTGGAAGACATTGTCCGCTTGAGTAATTTCAATCTTTAGGTTTTTTTAATCTCATATCTTAGTTCAACCATTTTATTTATTTAAGATACTGTCCAAAACCTGGTCTTAGTATAAGGGTGAAAATCGGTCTGTTGTGGACGCAAAAGTAAAAGACAAAGATAGGAAGGAATATCGTGTTTTCCGGATAAAACAGGCTGATACCACCTATGAGCACCGTATCGATCATCATCGTGGAAACCGGAAGAGGAAGTCGCCAACGTACCAATAGGCTAACGATGGTGTAGAGGAATAAAAAAAAGGTGGAGGCTCCAGCGGTGGGGATGATTTTTGTGGTTGTAAGGAGTAGTTGGATACCTATCAAGACCCAATAGACATGACGGAGCAGGACATCTGGCCTTGATCTGGACACTCCTACAATCTCCTTTTACTTCCAATCAACAGGAAAATACAGGCATACACGAGTAAAATGGCATGGGCCTGAATAAAGGCAGGGGTGTTGCCATTGAACCACGCATCCAGCCCATAAGGTAACCAGTATGTCGGTAGGAACATGATATACCTGATGAGTGAGCTGGGCAACAGGAATAGTGGTAGGGATACTCCACTGAATAGGCACATGATCGAAGCGAGACCTGAGAATAAACCGAAGGAGATGTTGTAGGATTTGAACAACACATTCCATGCCAATGTCAGGGAGAGGCACATCATGCCGAATGTAAGATAGAGGGAAAACAATGCCAGTCTGCCTGTTACAGCATCCCCATGTATGACAAGACTCCCCAGAAGTAGTATGGAAATCTGTATAGCCAGTAGGGAGAGGTAGCCTAGTAGGTGACTCGATAGGTAGCGTAGGGTGCTGATTGGCGAGGCAGCGATTCGTAGGATTATCCCTTTCATCCGATCTTCGACCACCGGCCGACTCAGAAGAAATGAAGAGAAGATGATGATCATGCCATACAGGCTGAGCCCGAATGGGTAACTGTTTGGGTGTCCTGGGATGAAGAGCACTGGAATGGGAAGCAGGATTATGAGGATGATGTTAAGAGGTTGCCTGATGTCTTCTTTGATTGCAAATAGATAGAGGTTCATGATGCCACCTTTTTAATTAAGGGTCTGATGATAAGAAACAGGGCGATTGTCAAAACAAGCAAGGCTATCAATGTTGAGAGGACTATAGAAGTGTCATTGCCAATGATGCCCTTGATCGCTGTGTTCGCAAGTGCCATCGGGGTGCTGTAGTTTCGGACAAAGAGGAAAAATGGTGAATCGGGTAAAGGGAAGTAAAGCCCCACAAGCATAGGTGCCACCGAAGCATAGGTACTGATGATTGCATTTGATGTTTTCACCGATCCGGAAGAGAGCATGATTACAGAACCTAACAGCTGGTGAAAGATGATAGAGAGCAGCATAACCGGCACCACAAGGTATAGCTTCGGCAAAGGTGAATTAAGGATTGTGACGGAAAACAACAAAACGACGAGAGTCTGGAGAAAACTTACGATAGTTGCAGCCATTAATATGGAGATGACCAACTTGCGCAAATCGCCTGGTGATGCTGAAAGCCTATCCTTCATCGGGGAGAAGAAGTCCAATCCGATGGTTTCGAAGCCCAAGGAAGCACCATGGATTTGGAAGGTGAGGGAGAAGCCGACAGTCAGTACGGTGAGGAAGGGAAGACTTTTGCCATGGAAGTCCGAAAATACGGAACTTCTTGTATAGATGAAGTTAAAGAACGCGATGAGCACCACAGGGAATACTATAAGTATGAGGTGCCCAAACAGGTCTTTTGTAGTACGCTTAAGGTTGAATATGAACATATCAGGCCTCATCCCGCAATTGTTTGCCTGTCAGGGTCAAAAAGACATCTTCAAGATTCGGCTGTTTCGAGTTCACGTTCACAATACTCTGGCTGGACAATACTGCGATGATCTTGTCGAAGACGATGATGCCTCCAGGAACCACGATGTGGTACTGGTTGTCTAGGAGAGCCGCTTCCTTGATTTCCGGTATTGCACGCAGCTCCTTCAGCTTCTCTTCTGATGATATGCGTACATCGATGAGGATGTGGGAATCGCCTTTGATTCGCGCAATGAGTTCTGGAAGTGTGCCACTTGCTATCGTGTGCCCTTGGTCCATGATGCATATCCTTGATGCAACAGCCTCGACTTCTTCGATGTAGTGGGATGTGTATAGGATACTCGTGCCGTTGGAAGCCAATTCCTTGACGAACTCCAGAATGAAGTTCCTGGATTGGGGATCGATGCCGACCGTTGGTTCATCCATGATGATCAATTCAGGGTCATGCATGAGTGCACAGCCGATGTTCAGTCGGCGTTTCATCCCCCCACTGAATTGTTTGGACTGTTCATGTAACCGACCTTCGAGTCCGATAACCTTCGCGACTTCAGGAATCTTTCGTGCAATCTGTTCTTTGGAAAGACCATAGAGGCTTCCGAAAAAGGCAAGATTGTCCATTGCGGACATCTCTTCATAAATGGTTAGCTCTTGGGTCACATACCCGATACGGCGCTTTATAGCTCGATTTTTACCATCCTGGAGTTCATCGAAAACCGTAATTTCTCCGTTATCGACCGGTATCAGACCAATGATGGCTCGGATGCAGGTGGTCTTTCCTGCTCCGTTAGGACCAAGCAGCCCGATAACTTCTCCCTTTGACATCTCCAGATTGAAACTGTCCAGCGCAAGATTACGACCAAACCGTTTCATCACATCTTCCATTTTGATAATCATTTCCAGCTCCTATTGAAACCAGTATAGGAAAGAGGCAATTGCAAAACTCTCTTTTACTTGACTAACTTGTACTGTTAGTACAGGCACTCTAAAAGAGCAGAAATATTGCAAATACTCCACTTAAATACTTGTATTATATAGAATAAAGCTCACGTTTCCTATATACTTAATTTACCAAGAAAAAGTTAAGGAGAAACATAAGCTTTATGACAAACACCGTACCACATCCCACAGTTGAATTCCAGCCCCTCTTGTTTTCCGCAAAAGGAAAAGAGGAGCTTTCACGCTGTTGCATCTTTCCGGTGACCGAAGAGCATGAGATTCTTGCCGCCACCATCAAGATCGCTGAACCAAAGCTACCCTTCTCTCTGGACAGACTCCAGCCTGAGAGGAGAACCGGCAGGAAACCCTATCCGATTCACACATTCTTTCGCTTCCAGCTTGCTATGCCCATATTTCGGCAAAGCACCTTCAAGGACATGCGCAAACTACTTTTCATCGACAACAACCTCAAAGCCCTGTGTGGGTTCGAATGTATCCCCAGTGAAGCTACATTTAGCAGATACCTGAAAATCCTTTCTGAAAATATCTCTATGGACTACGATGTCTTGCGTCCCATGAACGAGACCTTCTTCCCGAGGGATGAGGGCGAATTCATCATCCATGTCTGCAGGGACAGCACAGCGATACCTGCCCGTGAGACAGTTGCAAAGAAACCGCCAAAGGATAAGGGGCCGCCTAAAAAACGGGGTAGGAAGAAGAAGGGAAGTCAGGAAGAGAAGGAATATCTGGAGCGAGACAAACGTACCGTTATTGAAAAACAGGTCACCCAGCCCCTAGAAGAGGCTTTTTCCCACTTGAATACCGAATGCAGCTGGAGTGGAAAGAGAAACTCCCAAGGCAAAACCTCCTTCTGGCGCGGGTACAAACTGCATCTGGATACCACCGATACAGGCATCCCCCTCTCCTACGTAGTGACGGGAGCAAATGTGCATGACAGCCAGGTTGCAATACCCTTGGAAAAGATGACCCAGCTAAGGGTGCGGCACTTCTACTCCCTCATGGACAGCGGATACTACGCAGGGGTCATCCAGAACTTCATTGATGATACAGGAAGGGTTGCCCTGATAGACCCTGCCAAGAGAATTGGGTCGGTACCTTTCTGCCCTGCCAAGAAGCATCGCTACAAGATACGTACTACTGTCGAGAGAGCTAATGCCCATCTCAAGGACTGGCTGATCCCCAAGAACCTGTGCATCAGAGGACATAAGAAGATGGACTTTGTCCTGGGCTGTGCAGTGGTTGCCCTTGCAGTCGCCCAGATGAGATTCCTGCTCCAGGAAAGACAGAAAACAGCATAGTCCGAAAGGATTGGCTGAACGAAAAGATTGGTTTTCTTATTTGGAAGCCCCACGAGGGGTGGATTTGCTATATCCAGTGAATACCATTTTCAAGAAAAACAGCAGTTCAAAAGACAATTCTATCAAAGGAAAACGACTCAGAAAAAGACTCCTTCTCAACCTTGGCTAAGAGCCTAGGTAAAAGATGGTTTATCCGAGTTTTGAAATTGCCTC
>DUPO01000036.1 GCA_012838275.1 Spirochaetales bacterium | reverse complement strand
GATGACCTTCGTGGTGCAGAACGACTTATTGAAGAGTATGGTTCTGTCAACAACGGTGGGATGATCCAGCACGTGACCTATCCTGACAACTTCATGGATGAAGCTGAGACAACCATCAGCGTTATCGCAGGTCTTGCTGATGACCCGAAGATCAAGGCAATCATCGTAAACCAGGCCATTCCTGGTACGACTGAAGCTTTCCGCATTGTTAAAGAGAAGAGAAGTGATGTTCTTTGTATCGCTGGTGAGGCTCACGAAGATCCAGGAGTAATCCAGACTGCTGCTGACCTTGCAGTAAACAACGACTTTATTGCTCGTGGTTACCTGATCATTCGCACTGCCCATGAACTCGGCTGTGACACATTCGTCCACATCTCCTTCCCAAGACACATGAGTTATGAGACCTTGAGTCGCCGTGCAGCGATCATGAAGGTTGCCTGTGAAGATTTGGGCATGAAGTTTGTTGCTGAAACCGCTCCTGATCCGACCAGCGACGTTGGTGTTGCCGGTGCTCAGCAGTACATCCTTGAGAAAGTACCTGCATGGATTGAAGCCTATGGCCAGAATGCAGCGTTCTTCTGTACTAACGACGCTCACACCGAGCCCCTGCTCAAGCAGTTGCTCACATACGGCGGGTTCTTCATTGAAGCAGACCTTCCCAGTCCTCTGATGGGATATCCTGGCGCATTGGGTATCGACCTTTCAGCAGAAGCCGGTGATTTCACCGCTATCCTGAAAAAGGTAGAATCCTCCATTGAAGCCAAGGGCGGCGCAGGACGCTTCGGCACCTGGGCTTTCTCCTATGGATATACCGCTACTGCAGGTTTGGGACAGCATGCCATTAACGTTCTCAACGGTAATAGCGACCTGCTCAAGCTCAGTGATATCATGAAGGCATTTGGAAAATATACTCCTAATGCTAAGTGGAATGGTGCTCCTTACTCAGATGTCAACACTGGCGTCCGTGCAAAGAATCACATCCTTATTTATCAGGATACCTACATGATGGGTAGGGGTTACATGGGCAACGCAGATATCGTCGTTCCTGAAAAGTATTTTGCAATCAAATAAGGTTTGGTATTGAGTTCGTATGGGGGAGAGTGGTACTCTCCCCCTTTATAGCGATTGGACTTTTGGAGTATTCTTCTCTGGTAGCGTCTTTTCGCCTCTTTGCAACGACCTTGGCCGTCACCGTTACGTTTATGGTTATGGACGTAAGGGTCACAATCAAGTTTGAAAGGATTGAATATATGAATGAGAAAAAGACTCCATTGCTGGAAATGAAACATATCAGCAAGGATTTTTTCGGTAACCAAGTTCTCACTGATGTGAATTTTACCCTGAGACCGGGAGAGATTCTCGGTCTTGTCGGTGAGAATGGTGCGGGAAAATCTACGTTGATGAAGATATTGTTCGGTATGGATGAGATCCATCAGACAGGTGGGTTCGGAGGGGAAGTATTGATCAATGGGGAGAGTGTACTGTTCGAAACTCCCATTGATGCATTGGCCGCTGGCATAGGAATGGTCCATCAGGAGTTCTCTCTCCTGCCTGATTTTACTGCAACAGAAAATATCCTGCTCAACAGGGAACCGCTTAAGTATACTGCACTCTCCGAACTGTTCGGAGAACGCCTCAATGTTCTTGATAGGGAGAAGATGACTGAAATTTCTGAGAAGGCGATAAAGCGCCTGGCAGTTACCCTTGATCCTGAGATGATGGTTTCGCAGATGCCTGTGGGACACAAGCAGTTTACCGAGATCGCAAGGGAGTTGAGCAAGGAAGCGACGGACATTACAGAAGGTATCAAGCTCCTGGTCCTTGACGAGCCTACAGCTGTACTCTCCGAACAGGAAGCTGACAGCCTTCTGAAGGCTATGCGCCTGCTCGCTGAGTCCGGTATCGCAATCATCTTCATTACCCATAGGCTGCAGGAGATCATCGATGTCTGTGATACCATCATGGTGATGCGCGATGGGAAAATCATCAAGACAGTCCCTGCTGAAGGGGTGGTAATTCCTGAAATTGCAAGATGGATGGTCGGACGTGAGGTCAAAACCGTCTCTCATAAGAGAGCTGTCCAGGATACCGCAGAGCGAGAGGTCTTGTTGAAATTGCAGAACCTCTGGGTGGATATGCCAGGAGAGGTTGTGCGTAATGTCGACCTGGATGTCTATAAAGGTGAGATCATTGGTATCGGGGGCATGGCTGGCCAAGGCAAGCTGGGTATCCCCAATGGTGCCATGGGTCTGTTCCCTGCAGGGGGAAAGATTTTCTTTGAAGGAAAGGAGATTCCTCTCAACAGCCCTCGCAACTTCCTTGATGCAGGCATGGCCTTCGTCAGTGAAGATCGTCGTGGGGTAGGGCTTCTGCTTGATGAGAGCCTGGAGTGGAATGTCTCTTTTACTGCGATGCAGGTTCAGGATAAGTATCTGAAGAAGTATTTGGGAGGATTGTTCAAGTGGCGGGATCAGAAGGCCATTGAGGAAACCACCGAAAAATATGTAAAGCAGATGGAAATCCGTTGCACAAGCACCAAGCAGAAGGCAAAGGAACTCTCAGGGGGAAACCAGCAGAAAGTTTGTTTGGCCAAGGCTTTTGCGGTTGAGCCCAAACTGTTGTTTGTATCAGAGCCCACCCGCGGGATCGACATCGGGGCGAAGTCCCTGGTCCTGCAGGCTCTGAGGAAATATAACGAAGAATTAGGAACTACCATTGTCATGGTCTCTTCTGAGTTGGAAGAGCTGAGGTCGATCTGTGACCGTATTGCCATTGTTTCTGATGGCAAGGTTCTGGGAATCCTTCCCGCTTCCACCGAAAGTGCCGAATTTGGCCTCTTGATGGTCGGACAGCATAGTGAGTTGGTTGACGGAGGTAGTCTATGAACGTGAAAGTGGAAAAAATTATTTCTACCATAATGCAGGGGGTAAAATCTTTTGGATTGCCTCGTATCATCATCGGTCTGTTTCTGCTGTTGCTCTTTATCGCAGCGCCTTTTGTTGGCGTAAATATCGGTACCAGCCTCTCTGATACATTTAATAGATTTGGTATGAATGCCGTTATGGTCTTGGCTATGGTCCCGATGATCCATAGTGGTTGTGGCCTGAACTTTGGACTTCCCTTGGGAATTATTGCAGGCCTGCTTGGAGGGACCCTCTCCATGCAGTTCAATTTTACGGGGCCTGCATCCTTTATGATGGCCATTGTCTTTGCGACACCGTTTGCCGTTATCCTTGGTTGGGGCTATGGCCAGCTGCTCAACAAGGTGAAGGGTGGCGAGATGATGATCGCTACCTACGTGGGATTCTCCTCCGTAGCCTTCATGTGTATCATGTGGCTGCTGTTGCCCTACAGCAACCCCACCATGGTATGGGGATATGCCGGCAAAGGCTTGCGTACGACCATCTCCACAGAGGGGTATTATCTGCATGTGCTCAATGACTTCCTCTCCATTCAGGTGACTGATCACCTGGTCATACCAACTGGCATGTTCCTCTTCTTTGGATTGCTGGCATTAATGGTATGGGCTTTTTTGCATACCAAGACAGGTACGGCCATGACCGCTGTGGGGTCTAACCGTACGTTTGCCCGTGCAAGTGGAATACATGTAGATAACATCCGTACATTGAGTGTGGTGATGTCCACTTGGCTTGGGGCCTTAGGCATCCTTGTCTACCAGCAGAGTTTTGGATTTATCCAGCTCTATATGGGACCGTTCTATATGGCTCTGCCGGCGGTCTCCGCCATCCTGATAGGAGGAGCCTCGGTCAATAAGGCCACCATTATGAACGTCATAGTCGGGACCTTCCTGTTCCAGGGAATCCTGACCATGACCCCTTCAGTAATGAACTCAATGATCAATACAGATATGTCTGAGGTTATCAGGATCATCGTCTCCAACGGTATGATTCTTTATGCCCTGACCAGAAAAACGGAGGCAACCCGATGACTCTCCAAAGAACTAATTTGCAGAAAGTGAAACGCTTTCTGGGAAACAATACAGTAACGATCCTTTTTTTGGTGATTTGTGCTTTTGGCATACCTTTAAGTGGATACTCAGCCAACTACCTGGTTAGTGAGGTCGTTGTCCGTATCGCACGAAACTCCTTCTTGATCGTCAGCCTGTTGATCCCTATCCTTGCCGGTATGGGGCTGAACTTCGGTATGACACTCGGAGCCATGGCAGGCCAGATAGGTTTGGTATTCATCAGTGACTGGGGTATCGTAGGGATTCCCGGCATAGTGCTAGCCATGATCATATCCACACCGATCTCCGTAGCTCTTGGAATATGGTGCGGTAAGATCCTTAACATGGCAAAAGGCCGGGAGATGGTGACCAGCTATATCATCGGATTCTTCATGAATGGTATCTACCAGCTGGTGGTCCTCTATGGTATGGGAGCTATTATCCCTATCCGTTCAAACTCCCTTGTCCTTCCCCGAGGGTATGGGATACGCAATACCGTCAACCTGATTGGGATCAGAAAGTCATTGGACAACCTTTTGATGATCCGCCTGTTCGGTATTCCAATCCCCCTGTTCACTCTTGTAGTGATCGCCCTTCTTTGTATTTTCATCCTCTGGTTCAAGAAGACCAAGCTTGGCCAGGATATGCGTGCAGTAGGACAGGATATGGAAGTTGCCCGTGCAGCCGGAATCAAAGTCGAGCATACCCGAATCGTCTCTATCGTCATCTCGACGGTATTTGCCGGATATGGGATGATCATCTATCTGCAGAACATTGGAACCCTCAATACGTATAACAGCCATATGCAGATCGGCATGTTCAGTGTCGCCGCACTCCTTGTCGGAGGTGCGACTGTAAGTCAAGCGAAAATACGTAACGTATTTTTGGGTGTCATTCTGTTTCACATCATGTTCATCGTCTCTCCGATGGCAGGAAAGAACCTTATCGGACAGGCCCAGCTTGGTGAGTACTTCAGAGTGTTCGTCTCCTATGGTGTCATCACCGTTTCTCTGGTTCTCTATGAGATTCGAAAAAAACATGATCGGGGGATAGCAGGGCAGATTCTTGCTCAAGAACAGGGGGTTGAGGCATGAAAATAACCTTTAACAGGATTTTCCTGATGCGTTTGATTGCGATAGTTGTCGTCTTGCTCTTTGCAATGGTGCTGTTTTTTATAGGAAAGCAACACACAGTCCTCCTGGATAACAAGACTATCACCGTCAATGGAGAGGAGATTAAGGCCTTGAAGATGGTAGAGGTACAGGTGAACAAGCTTGAAGCCCTTGAATTTGTGCCGCGAGATAGGGACAAGGTGGAAGTGACCCGACAGAAGCATACCATCACCATCTCCTACACTGATGAGAATTGGGAGGAGATAAGCATCACAAGGAAGTTCACCCTGCCTTTGATGGAGGAGATGGTCATCATCTCCATCCCGACCTTGGCGGCCAATCCTGATGCACCTCAGAGTGTCTGGCTTGAGAAATATGAGTTACCCACCTACGCGGTGCAGGCAGCTCCGGAAGATGAGGTCGTTGTTACCGATGATCTTGCAGGCTTGATCTCCCTGTAGTTCGCAAGACACCGATTGACCGAATGGAAAAGGATACCAAATAAGGTATCCTTTTCTGCTCTTGAAGCTGATGGTTCTGCTGAAAGTTGAATATGATAAGAAGAGGCTCTTCAAATGAGAGCCCCTTTGGTCAGGTTAGTTTGTAAAGAAGTTGTCCCCGATGTCAGGACGGTACCAGGATCCTGGGAATGAGATGTGCTTGACTCCCTTATAGGCGTTCTTATTGGCATCCATGATATTGTACCCGATACCCACGACAGTGACACACCTTCCTCCAGTAGTAATCATGTCACCATTTTCTGAGCGCACTCCGCCGAAAAAGTAGAAAGGCGATCCCTTAAAGGCATTGAGCATGAGTGCTGCAGGAATGGGTTCAAGCTTTTTGTCCACTATGGGATTTTCTGGATATCCTTCTGAAGCAACCACAAGGGCGACTGCAGAGTTGGTGGAAACTTCAAGGTTGAAGGTGGAGAGAGTATCTTCCTTCATTGCTGTAAGGATGTCTATGATATCTGTCCTGATCAGAGGAACAATGGCCTGTGCTGCCGGATCGTTGAACCGTACGTGATAATCCACCAGTATCGGGCCTTGTTTGGTGATGATGACACTGATGGTCAGTACCCCCTTATACGCCATTTGTTCAGCCTTCAGTCCGAAAAGGGTGGGTTCGATGATGGTATCGATAAGAGACTGACTGACAGATTCCTGAAGGGGTACGGGACAGATGGATCCCATTCCTCCAGTAGGCAGACCTCCGTGGCCAGCCTTCATGTAATCACTCGATGGAGGCAACATCATGTAGCCATTATTGTCGAGTAGGAGAGTTATTGTTATAGGAAGTCCTTCGAGATGTTCCTCGAGCAGGATTGAACCGCTAATCAGGATAGTCTTGGAGAATTTCATCAATGCATCATAATCACTGGAGTCGATCATGACACGACTTGGTGCTATGCTACTGCTTTTTACAACAAACCGTTCACCCTCGTGACGTTTCAGATAGTCTGAAAGATCTTCCTCATTGTCAAAAACATGGTGAGTTGGAGTGGGGATATTGTGCCGGTCGGTAAATTTTCTTGAGAAATCCCGATCACCTTCAAGTTTCAAAGCCCTGCTTGGTGCTCCGAATGTACTGATGCCCCGTTCATTGAGATAGTCGATGACGCCGGTGAACAGTGGGGTCTCAGTTCCGATGAAAACGAAATCGATGTTATTTTGCTTGCAAGCTTCATATACTTGCTTAGGATCATCAGGATTGATGGCAAGGTTTTTAGCAATGGCTTCAGTTCCCACATTGCCTGGAGCTACAAATAGACCGTTGATAAGACGACTCTGGGAAAACCACCATGCAATGGCATGGTCTTTGGCTCCTGAGCCCAGTACTAGTATTCTCATTGCACTACCTTCTTGCAGAATTTTTCTAGCTTCAACGTACCATTTTACCTGTTGCGAGGTCAACAACTAGCTTGGAGCCTCTGCATGGCTAACAGATAATCTTCTCTTCTGCCAGCCTTTACTATTTCCTGTTTGATCGCAGATGTGTTTGCAATGCCCTTGAGATAGGAACAGGTATGCTTGCGCATCTGGATACAGGCGCTCTGCTCCCCATAGTGGTCGATCATGAGGTCGAGATGGCGCAGGATGACGGAAATTCTCTCTTCAAGGGAGATTATGCGTTCTTCCTTTCCTGCAAGGATATCTCTGGCTTGTTGGAATATGAAAGGGTTCCCCATCGCCCCCCTAGCAAGCATGACTCCATCGACTCCGGTCTCCTGAAGCATCCTTTTGACGTCTTGGGCATGGAACAGGTCTCCGGAACCAAAAATAGGGACGTCATGCCCTTTTTGCAGGCAGTACTCCTTGAGGGTGTTCAATTTTGACCAGTCTGCAAAAGGCGCATACCCCTGTGACCGGGTCCTTGCATGTAGGGTGAGCATTGAGGCTCCCCCATCCAGGGCTGCCTGGGCAAACTCCAGGTAGTTTTCACTGTTTGCATCCCATCCTGTACGGAATTTCACTGAAACGGGAATGGGAAGGGCTCTTGTGATCATCCTCACTATCTCAGTGATTAGCGGCGGATTTTTCATCATCGCCGATCCCGCACCGGTTTTGGTGACCTTAGGGACGGGGCATCCGCAGTTTATGTCTATGAAAGTAGGGTTGTAGGATTGCAATTGCTCAAGGGCTCCTGGTAGCGAATCGGTATTTCCCATGAATAATTGTACGCTGTACTCTTTCTCATTCGGTGCACGTTGAAGCAGGGCAAGAGTCTTGTCCCCTTCGCGAAACAGGCCTTCTGCACTGACCATCTCGGTAAATGTCATGTCAGCCCCCATCTCAATGCACAGGGATCTGAAGGGTACATCGGTGTATCCTGCCAGCGGCGCGAGAAATAAATTTCCCTTAATCTGGGTGTTTCCAATTGTTACCGGATGATATAGGTTCTGTTCGCTCATACGTCCTTTGGAAGGGAGAAGGCCCTTAGGCTGTTAGCATAAAGACTTTCACTGAGCTCTTCAAGATAGGTTTCCCTGATTTCGCTGAGGGCTTTTGCCGTCTCGATGATATAGGAAATCTTATTTCGCTCACCCTTGTAAGGGTAGGGCGTCATGAAGGGGGCTTCACTTTCAATGACGATTCTGTCCAGAGGAAGATTGCGGGCGACCTCTTGGATGGCTCGGCTGTTCTTGAAGGTGAGGTTGCCTGCAAAGGAGAAGGTGAGGTTGAGAGAGAGTGCCCTCTTGGCGAATGCCCAATCTTCTCCGAAACAGTGAAGGATCCCTCCCTTTGGGGGGAGCTTCTCGGCAAGAATATTCAGGATGTCTTCGCCTGCATTCCTGTTGTGTATGATGACAGGCAGGTCCAGTTGTTTGGCGATGTCCAGATGCCTGAGCATCAGCTCTATCTGAGCCGACTTGTCGCCCCCAAACATATGGTAATAATCAAGGCCCGTCTCTCCGATGGCTATGACCCTAGGTTTTTTTGCATGGAGCAGGATTCTATCCTCCCAGTCCTTGCCTGGATTGGTCACTTCTGTGGGAGAGACACCTACGGCATGATAGACGCTGTCTGCACTCTCTAGGTTTGCATAGGTCTTTTCAAAGTCAGAGAGACTGTTGCAAATGCTTACAATGTGTTTGACCATCTTGACTTTAGCAAGTTGGACGGCTAGGAGTTGTTCCATTTTGTCGTCTTGGAGCAACCCTATATGTGCGTGCGTATCGAAGAACTGCATACAGGCTCCTTGAGTTTGGGGTTCTCGCTTGGTAGGGAGTAGTGTCTAAAATATACCACGAGCAAAGGTAATCGTCAATATACGTAATTCATAGAGAGCAAAATACTTATATAAAGGATACATAGAGTTTGACAATTATTCTTACTCGTGATAGCGTAAGTTTTGATGAGTATGCTCCGCCCTCGTGGCAAAGGAATAGCATGAAAAAAGATCGTGGACGCAGTGTTGAGAGTGCTCCTGTTAAAAACAGGCCTTCCAGCGCTTATATATATATGGTAAAAAACACCTCTTCCAATGAGACTAGCATCTGTGCCTGGGACAGTGTTCTTTACCCCGGCACCTCTGTCGTTTCACCGACCCGTTACGGGTTGGATATGGGGATAGTGGTTGGTAGCGCCCATAATTTGGGCAAAGAATACCAGAGAGGCAATGACCAGTGTGCTGGGCCTTGCCTCCATTGTGAGAGCCTCAACGATGAGGAGCCCGATGAAGCGGTAGAAAAGAGTAGTGAGGGGTTATCCCTTAGTGAAGAGATCTCATATGACTACGAACCGGATGAAATCTCAAGTGACGGATGTTTTGAAATAGAGCCCATTGAGATGGTCCAGCTATCAGGGGATACCCTGTGGATCGATCGTCTTGCAACTCCTTCTGATATGTCCCGATACCAGGAACTTGCAGCCAAAGAAGATGAGGCGATGAGGATTTGCAGGGAAAAGATAGCCTTGCACAAGCTGGATATGAAACTGGTGACAGCCCACTTCCTTCTTGGGGAACCAAAGATAATCTTTTTCTTTACTGCAGATGTGCGGGTAGACTTTAGGGAGTTGGTCAAGGATTTGGTTTCGGTCTTCAGGATCCGCATAGAGTTGAGGCAGATAGGGGTCCGTGATGAAAGTCGCGTCCTTGGAGGTCTTGCTGTTTGTGGGCGTGATTACTGCTGCCACAGTGTGACGGACAAGCTCGATCCCGTCTCCATCAAAATGGCTAAAGAGCAGAATCTTTCGCTCAACTCCATGAAGATTTCCGGACCTTGTGGACGCTTGCTCTGTTGCCTCTCCTATGAATACGACTTTTATGTTGAGGAGAAACGCAAGTACCCGTCAGAAGGAAGTAGGCTCAAAGTTGGGTTTGAATTGATGAAAATCATAGAAATAAATATTCTTAGGAAAAAGATTACGCTGGTTGGAGCTGAGGGAAGAGTACTTAGCATACCTCATTCTGCTGTTGTTTTTAGCGAAGAAGCCAATCGTTGGGAGATAACAAAGGAGTATTCTGACGAATATTTGTCCAATTGATATAAAGCATTGTATTGACCGATTTTAGAGAGTGTGATATTTTGTTTACTCGTCGGCCCTTGTAGCCGATTCTATATTTATAAAAGAACTACGTATTCTAGGTGATATGTTTGGAGGTATTACGTGATTAACAGATCTGCTGAAAAAAGAGAGCGACAAAACGCCGTTCGCAGAATGAGGAACCGTGCTGCAAAAAGTACTATGCGCAAGGCTATAAAGAAATTTGATGTTGCTCTGGAGGCAGGGGATATGGAAAGTGCTTCCACTGCACTTGAACTGAGTCTCAAGTTGCTCGATTCAACAGCCAGTAAGGGTGTCATTCACTCCCGCACCGCTGACAGGAAAAAGTCAAGGTTGCATGCTCGTTTCAACAAGCAGAGTGCTCAGACTGCTGTTCAGGCATAACAGCACCATTCTAAATAATATTGGCGGTATATATGATATGCCGGCCTATGCACGAGAAAATGAATTGTTGAAGGAGTTACCATGGCAGAACCTAAATTGACAAAAGCGGCCATTATTGAAAATCTTCATGAAAAACATGGACTGAACCGGTCTGACATCCATACGATAATTGATGCATTTTTTGAAGAGGTCAAAACTGGACTTAAGAATGACCAAGTCATCGAACTTCGTGGCTTTGGTACCTTTGAGGTCCGTACCCGCAAAGGCAGGGAGAGGGCTCGTAACCCCAAGACAGGAGCTATCGTAGCAGTAGAAACCCATGGGGTTGCTATTTTCCGTCCTGGTAAGGAGCTCAAGGACTATGTTTGGAATTTACGCGAAAACAAACCTTCATTGACTGATTAACCGTATGATGGTTGAATGTAGGAGAGACTCTTTTGTATAGTTCGATAAAGAGACGGAGCCTCAGAACAGTCTGTTCTGAGGTTTTTGTATTATTGGTGACAGCTTTCGTGTTTTCGATGGCTTTCCCCGGATTCGTTACAAATCGTGGATTTGGGTTTATCGCATTTTTTGCGCTGATCCCTCTTTTTGCCGTTATCAGAAACACAACATGGAAACTGGTTCCTGTTTATGGGTTTTTCTTCGGGTTTGTGTTCTACCTGTTTTTCAATTACTGGCTGAAGACTTTCCACCCCTTGGCAATCCTTCTCGTGCCCATTATCAAAGGTGGGGAGATGGTCCTGCTTTTTCCTCTGCTGAAAGCCGGTGAGCGGCTGTTCAAGAAGTACGGTTACCTCGTACAGGCAGTAATATGGGTTGCCTATACCTATGTGAGCCAAAACTGGTTTGCAGGCTATCCCTACGGTACCCTTGGATATGCGGTCTATGAGTTCCTGCCGCTCATCCAAATCTCCTCGGTGGTAGGGGTGTGGGGCATCACCTTCCTTCTGATACTTCCCCAGACTTTCTTAGGCACATGGGTGTGTGACCGGATCTGCTTTGATGGAGCCGGCTTTACAGAAGCCCTCAAGGCTCACTTGTATCCTGTCATCGCCTATGCAGTGCTTCTCCTTGCAACCCTGGTCTTCGGGTTTGTCTCCATTCAACACTGGAAGGGGCAGGAGCCGGACATGCACTGGAGAGTGGCGACTATCCAACATAATGCCGATACGTGGGAGGGTGGGTATGCCACCTACAAGAGAAACTTCAACAACCTCAGGAAACTTAGTCTTGAAGCCCTTGTCGCAGAGCCTGACATGATCCTCTGGTCAGAGACGGCTTTTGTCCCATCCGTTGCATGGCATGAGAAATACCCCTCTGATGAGGCGACCTCTGCCTTGGTGGAGGAGTTTGTCACCTTTGGCAAATCCTTACCCATACCGCTGTTGAGCGGTAACCCTGAAGGAGTCCTGGATGATCCTGCCAAGCCCGCCTTGCTGGAGGACGGTTCGTGGAACCGTAAGGACTACAACACTGTTACCTTCTTCGAAGGGGGCAGGGTCAAGAATACCTACAGGAAACAACATTTGGTTCCCTTCACTGAACACTTCCCGTATGAAAAGCAGATGCCATGGCTGTATAACCTGCTTTTGGCAAATGATTACAACTGGTGGGAAACGGGTCATGAAAGCGTCGTGTTCGAAACAGATGAAGGGGTGAAGTTCTCCACCCCAATCTGTTTTGAGGATGTGTTCGGTGCTCTCAATGCCAGGTTTGTCCGCAATGGAGCCCAGGTCATCGTGAATATGACTAACGACGGTTGGTCTAAGGCGGTTTCCGCTGAGATGCAGCATCTTGGTATGGCTGTCTTCCGTTCCATAGAGAACCGAAGGACTACCGTACGGGGAACCAACAGCGGCATGACCTGCCTCATTGATGTCACCGGCAAGATCATCGATCCCATGCCGCCGTTTAAGACGGGATGGCATATTTACGATGTTCCGGTCTACTCGACTGAACGTCATGGGGAGACCTTCTACACCAAGCATGATGATTGGTTTGCCTTCGCTTCCATATATCTCTCACTGTTCCTGCTTGCATTTGGTGCTATCAGGACAGCAACAGGTTTCCTACGATCAAGGAAAAAGGACTGACTATGCTCTACAAAACCGCCTCTCTTTTCGTCATTGGAACTGAGCTTACCCGTGGGGTGATAGCAGATAAGCATTGCCAGCTCGTTTCCAGAGAGTTGACGCAGCTTGGGTATCGAGTGGAGCGCATGATGGTCGTCCCCGATGACGGCACCATTGAGAGTGCCCTCAGGTCTTGTATGGATACCTGTGACGTGGTGATCCTAACCGGTGGCCTTGGGCCGACCAGCGACGACCTCACCCGAAGTATCGTCGCGTCTTTAGCTAAAGTGCCGCTGACAAGGGACCCTGCTGCCTTCGATGCCCTTTACAAGCGATTAGGGGAACGGGTCTGGGGAGCCAATGAACAGCAGGCGATGCTTCCCCTTGGTTTTGAGGCCATTCCCAACCCCCACGGTACAGCTGCAGGTTTTAAGGGATTCATCCCTGTTGGCAACCGCTCAGTTGCATGTGTGGCCATGCCCGGCCCTCCTCGTGAGATGGATCCCATGTTCTTTAATGAAGTGTTGCCTTGGGTTGCCCGGCTTATCGGACACGATGATTTCGCCCGAACTGAATATTCGACCTTTCTGCTTGCTGAGGCAAAACTTGAGGAGCTATGCCGTCAGGTCGCTTCAGATGGTATCCAGTGGGGTACTCGCTTTGAGAATCTTAAGATCAGCCTCTATTTGGCAGGAGGTGTCGAGGAGCGGCGTAGTGCGATGGTACAGAGGCTTCGTAGCCTTGTGGGCCCCTCTCTTGTGGTCGAAGGCGATGTCATGCCAGTGACCCTGCTGACAGGGGGGCTCAAAGCCAAGGGTCTTACGATCAGTTGTGCTGAAAGCTGTACCTCAGGGTATGTGGCCAAATTGCTCACTGACGAGAGTGGCAGCTCAGCTTGGTTTTGGGGAGGTGCCGTAACCTATTCCAATGAGGCTAAGATAAAGATGCTCGGTGTCCAAGAGAGTACGCTCCAAAGATATGGTGCGGTCAGTGAAGAGTGCGCCAAGGAGATGGCCGAAGGGATCTTGAAGGTGTCCGGTAGTGACTGCGCCCTTTCCATCACCGGTATAGCCGGACCTAGCGGGGGCAGTGAAGAGAAGCCCGTCGGTATGGTGTGGCTGGGGTTTGCCGCGAAGGGCAGAGAGACCCAAGCTGTGAAATTACAGTTCACAACATGGGGAAGAGTCTCCGTACGGCGAAAAGCCTCAGTTGCTGCGTTAATTCTAGCCAGTAAGTACATCAATGGTGATGCATTGCTTGACACTGTGCTCAAGTGGCAATATATTTAAGATACTAACCGCGGAAATACCAATGGTACTCATTCCTTCACCTTTCCGCATATTCTTACATTATGTTTTACGTTTAGGAACCGGTAAGGGACCATACCTTTAGCTTGTGCTTGTAGGTAATTGTCACAAAACCCGTTTCGTTGGAGTTTATCCTATGTCTTCCGAAGAAATACTAACTGATCAAGCTGACGCAGCACGTCCTTCTGAGCAGGAACCTGCAAAAAAAGTTGTACGTCGCGTTACTCGCAAAAAAAGCCCAGTGGTGGCCGGTTCTACCGACCCTTCCCCTCCTCTTGTTAAAAAGAAGGAAGCCGAGGTGTCTGCCGAACCCAAGAAAAGGGGCAGGCCAAAGGGTTCTACAGGAGCCAAGAGCCCTACAGGGGCTAGGGTTACCCCAAAAAAGAAACCCGCCGCAAAGCAGGACCCTTCGCAACTTGAGCTGATCCCTTCGGAGAAAGCTTCAGCACCTGTAGTAGTAGAGTCCAAGCCACAGCAAGCTGCTGTCACTTCAGTTTCCTTTTCCCAGCCTGCTTCCGATTCCCAGGATCAAGGCCAGAATATAAATACCAATACAAATACCAATACGAACAGCAATCAGAACAGGAACCCGAACCAGGGTCAGCAGCGAAAGAGCACGCAGTACGGCTCACGCGCTGGCGGCCGACCTCAGCAGAGCAGATCCCATAGCAAGGGTAGCTACCAAAAGGGTCAGCCCTACAACCAGAGCCGTTCGATGCGACAAGGCCAGGATGATGTATCCAATGATCTGAATATTGAAGAACATCCTGAAGCTCCGGTATTGAACCTGACTGACTATACCAATCTCTCCATCGATGAAGTACGCAAGAGCGGTGTTGAGAAAGGGATGAATCCCGACAACATCCTTGACCTGCGCAAGCAGGAGATCATCGCGGAGATCCTTCGTCTCCACACAGCCCAAGGCGGCGTCATCGTAGGTATGGGGACTTTGGAGATCCTTCCTGATGGATTTGGATTCTTACGCTCCCCTGCAAATAGCTATCTTTCAGGATTGGAAGATATCTATGTCTCACCAGCCCAGATCAAAAGCCTCTATCTGAAGACAGGGGATGTGGTGAAGGGCCAGGTGCGCACCCCTCGTGAAAACGAGAGGTTCTTTGCCATCCTTCGGATTTTGGAAGTAAATGACGATGAGCCCATAAAGGCAAAAATGCGTGTTCCTTTTGACAGCCTGACGCCTCTTTTCCCTGATGAGAGGATGCGATTTGAAACTGCTGAAGGGGATATGGCTACCAGAATAATCGATATGTTCTGTCCGATTGGAAAGGGTCAGCGCTCGCTTATTGTCGCTCCTCCCCGAACAGGTAAGACTGTCTTGCTGCAGAAGATTGCTAACTCCATAAGTATCAACCACCCTGATGTCATCCTGATGGTGTTGCTTGTTGATGAGCGTCCTGAAGAGGTGACGGATATGCGCCGCCACGTCAAAGGGGAGGTCATTGCATCTACCTTTGATGAACAGGCTTCACGACATGTGCAGGTAGCAGAGATGGTGATTGAGAAGGCTAAGCGCCTTGTCGAGCACAAGAAGGATGTTGTCATCCTCCTGGACTCCATCACCCGCCTTGCCCGAGCATATAACCAGACAGTTCCCGCAAGCGGCAAGATCCTCAGCGGTGGTGTTGATTCCAATGCGCTGCACAAGCCCAAGAGATTCTTTGGTGCCGCGCGTAACATTGAATTTGGCGGAAGCCTGACCATCATCGCTACAGGGCTCGTAGAGACCGGATCACGTATGGATGAGGTTATCTTTGAAGAGTTCAAGGGCACAGGAAATAATGAGATCATCCTTGATAGGAGATTGGCTGACAAACGTCAGTTCCCTGCCATCAACATCAAGAAGAGCGGCACCAGGAGGGAAGACCTCCTGATCCCCAATGATGAGGCGGCGAGGATTTGGCTTACAAGAAATGCAGTCAGTGATATGGACGATCAGGAAATGACACCTTTCCTCATTGACAAGATTCGCAAGACTAAGGATAATGAAGCGTTCTTACGTTCAATAAATACAGGGATCCCTTCGAACTCTGCAGGTTATTAGGACGGAGACGGCTACAGAAACGTGTCTGCTGCGTACTGCCAGCAGAAAACACATATTCCTGGAGGAAATATATCATGAAAAAGGGAATCCACCCCCGTTATGAAGTTGCTGAAGTCACTTGCTCTTGTGGCAATGTGATTAAAACCAAGACAACTGCAAAGAAACTTGACGTTGAAATTTGTTCGGCTTGTCACCCTTTCTTTACCGGTACCCAGAAAATGGTTGATACCGCAGGGCGTATCGAACGCTTTAAGAAAAGATACAATCTGGAAAAATAAGCTTTTTAAGCAACAAAAAGCCACCAGCGATGGTGGTTTTTTCTTGCTCAAGCTACCTGATTTCTTTCTCATACTGTGGTTAACCGCCTGTTTTCCTAGGGAATTGGAGCCTAAATGGCTAAATGGTGGTTTTTTGTTGCAATCTATTGCTAAGTATCCTAAAATTACGCATAAAAGCTAGGTTGGGGCATGGAAAACATAATAAGTCATCATAAAAAAGAGTACGAAGAATCACCGCTCGTGATCGTAGAGGTGCCGGGAACCTGCACTCTTTTAGGCAGTTATGCGGATGCCTGTAAAGGGTGGTCGATATTAGGCACTGACGTCGCTACGCTTTTCGTGGGCATTTCCAAACGCGATGACCAGTTGGTACGTTTAGCCAACGGGACGCTTAATGACCGAAAGCGGTTCTCCCTAAGCAACATCAAGTTCCGAAAAGAGGATAGATGGGGAAATTACATCAAGGGTGTAATAGGTATTCTTGCAAACGAAGGGGTTGTGTTCCCAGGCATGAATGTGACCGTTGAAGGCCCTTTGCTTCTCAGTGACAACCAGATGGTCAGTTCAGCCATCGCCTTGGGTGTCTGCATGGCGCTCAATACACTTATGGACCTGGAGATGAGCATCTCCACCATGATTCGGATTATCTACCAGGCTAACACCTCTTTCAATAATGAGCTGTGCAAGATCAGCGACCTGCTGGCCATGTTGAACGGACAACAAGGAAAAGTCCTGTTCTTTGACCTGCAGCACCTGACATTCCAGGAGCTGGATTTCCCTTTCACAGATCAAAGCGAGGAGTATGTCGCCCTTATCATCGACAGTAAGATATCTCCCAATGCGATGCGCGAGGAGATAGCTGCGAAACGTAGGGCAATAGAGAGCGCTTTTATAAAACTCAGGGAGTTGAAACCTGGCGGGTTCATCAGGGATTTCCCTGAAGGGGACCTCTCTGCGCGGATTGTGCCTCTTGATGAAGAGGCAAGGCATATATGTGAGTACATCCTTATGGAATCCAGGCTTACCTTCGATGCCGCCTCCCTGATGAATCACAAGGATGCAACGATGTTCGGGAAGATTATGGTGAGAGTTCAGACTGGCCTGCGTGACCTGCTTGAGGTCTCGTGTCCTGAAGTCGATTGGCTTACCAAGCGTTCCTCTGAAATCTCCGGCAGTCTGGGAGCTGTGCTCGTGTCCAATGGCTTTAGTGGTAATGTCATGGTCCTCTTGAGTAAACAGGCGGTTCCAAGTTATATTGACCGACTAGAGGAGTACGAACACATTTTCGGATTTCATCCCCAATGGTATATCTATGAAGGTGGCGGTTCAGCCAGAGTTGTGTTCCAAGAGCATACATGAGAATTTTGCTGACAAATGATGACGGATACCAGAGTAAGGGCATTACTGTCCTTGAAGAGATCCTTGTCCAAGCTGGACATGAGGTCTGGGTTTGTGCGCCATCATATGAGAGAAGTGCCAGCAGTCATGCCATGACCCTCCGAGGTGAAATAACCATCACCGAATATGCGCCCAGACATTACCATTGCAGCGGGACTCCGGCTGACTGCATGCTCTACGCCGGTAAGGGGAAGATATTTTCCTCCGATCCTGACCTGGTCATCAGCGGTATTAACCATGGGTATAACATTTCAACGGATATCCTCTATTCGGGTACTGTCGGGGCTGCAAGAGAAGCTGCTCTGACAGGTCTGAAATCGATAGCCTTGAGCTGTACGCGTGATGATGATGGAGATTTTGTTTTTGAAAAGGCCGCCCGGTTTGTTGTGGACCATCTTCCTGAACTCTATCCCCTTTGCAGCAGTGAGTGCGTACTTAACATCAACGTCCCTGCCAAGGGCAACGGAAAGTGGAAGCCAGCAGTCATGAGTTATCTTGATTACCGTGATGCCGTGACAAAACATTATGATGAACACCCTTCCTCCCAGGCTGGCCGCTCTGTTGTCTTCTCCCTCACAGGCGGCATACCCCCAATACAGAAGTGCGATACGGTCGAGACCGATTACCAGGCTGTCTCCGCTGGCTACGTCAGCATTACTGCGCTCTCCATCCTCCCTCCCATACACCTGGACATTCAGGACAGGCTGACAATGCTCTCAGGAGGGCTACGCCATGTGTAGCAGTTGCAACACCTCAACTTGGGAGAACAAGTGCACCCAGTGCGGCCTCTGCTGTCATGAGAAGGCTATGTATGGGCGCATGTTGGTCATAGATTTGGATTCCTGGTGTGAATTCTTTGACCCCGAGACAAAGCAATGTACCGTATATGCCGAACGTTTCACCCAAAGCAACCGTTGTAAGAAGATGACATATCTGCGGGCAATGTTCGCCTCCTACATACCTGATAGTTGCGCATATGCAAAATGGGCTAAGGCTAACCATATCCGGTTTGCTCCCCATCGTATGCTTAGGTTCATCCATAGCAAGACCTGTCCTCCTGATGATTCTGACAAACATCTCCACGCTGCTTTTTAAGTGGTGCGGCTTGACCCTATAAGGGTTTTGTCACTATTTTTACAGAAAGGACAAATGTATGGAACAAAAGATAATATATCTGGATAACAATGCGACCACGCCTATGGCGCAAGAGGTCGTTGATGCTATTTCAGAAGCAAATATGCTCTTTGGCAATGCCTCCAGCATGCACGGTTTTGGCCGTGAAGCTGCCTTTGCCATTGAACAGTCGAGAGAAAAGATTGCTGCCCTGATCGAATGCAACCCTGATGAGGTTGTCTTCACCAGCGGGGCAAGCGAAGCAAATAATACCGTCTTTAATATTTTTCGTGACGCCATAGACCTTGGCTCCAAGAAAAACCGTATCGTCACCACTGTCATCGAACACCCTTCCATCACCGAGACCGTAAAGTTTCTGAGAAAGAGGGGGTATCGTATCGATGAGGTTCCTGTAGACAAGACAGGACGGGTGGAGCTTGAGACGCTTGCCACCTATCTCGATGAGGATGTCGCCTTGGTTTCAGTCATGACAGGAAACAATGAGATAGGTACCATCCAGCCAATAGAAGAGATTACCAAGATGGCGCATGCCGTCGGAGCCTTCATGCATACGGATGCTACCCAGGCAATCGGCAAGATCCCTGTACTCATGAAAACATGGGGAGTGGATTACATGAGTCTTTCGGGACACAAGTTCTACGGCCCTAAAGGTATCGGGGTCCTTGCAGTCAAGAAGAAAGTTCCCTTTGAAGCCTTCTTTCATGGTGGGCATCAGGAGGGAGGGAAGCGTGCTGGAACCTACAATACTCCTGCAATAGTGGGAATTGGGGTCGCTGCAGAGCTGGCTTTGCAGGATCTGGAGACGGAAAGGGCAAGGCTTTGGCACCTTCGGGAGATGCTTCGTAAAGGAATAGAGGAGAGGATTCCCAACGTAGTGGTGAATGGGAATCAAGAGCACTGTCTTCCTGGTACCTTGGATATTTCGTTTCCAAGCGCAGAAGGGGAGTCTATCCTGCTCTATCTCGACATGGAAGGAATTATGGTCTCTACCGGTAGTGCCTGTGCAAGCGGGTCCCTTGAACCCAGCTATGTGCTGCTTGCTGCCGGAGTGGATATAGAACTGGCGCACGGATCGATCAGATTTAGTTTTGGCCGGTACAATACCGAGGATGAGGTTCTTCATGTTTTGGAGAAGCTGCCACCTATTATCAAGCGCCTAAGAGGAATGTCAACACGATGAGTACAAATTTTATGAGCCAGTGGGTTTACTCCCCTGTAGTCAAAGATCATTTTATGAACCCCAGAAACACCTGGGTCGAAGACGAGAATTTTGAGGCTGACGGTGTCGGCGAAGTCGGGTCCCTGGCCTGTGGAGACCAGATGAGGATCGCCATTCAAGTAAAGGATGATGTGATAGCAGATCTCCGTTGGCTTACCTATGGGTGTGCATCGGCAATTGCCAGCACTTCAATGATGAGCGAGATGGTCATAGGGATGGGGCTTGAAGAAGCATACCACCTCTCTCCCTCAGCGATCACAGAGGCCCTTGGCGGGCTGCCCGATCACAAGTTCCACTGCTCTGTCCTTGGAGACAAGGGCTTGCGTGCAGCCATTGATGATTATCTGGTGAAGCAGAATCGTGACAATCCATACAAGAGAAAGATAGCCAAGGTCATCTGTGAATGCAAGAACGTCACCGATGTTGCCATTGAAGATCTGGTAAAGAGTGGCGAGGCGAAGAGTTTGGAAGATCTGGAAAGGATTACCGAATTTGGTACTGTCTGTGGAAATTGCAAGGAAGAGGTTGCGGAGCTTTTTGACCAGTTCCAGCACATCTACAGCACCTGATAGGACAAAACAACACGAACATACAAGAAAAGAGGCGATCAGATCGCCTCTTTTCTCATTCCAAACTATGGAAATATTTCCACTAAGGGGGGTGATATCTTCTCAGATGACATCAAACTCACTCCCTCCTATGAACTCTCGCAAGAGCGAGTCCTCAGGGACCAGGGTGTCAGGAATCGGATTGACATTTTCCAGGAACTTGAGCACACGCCTTGCTGTCTCATAGGCCGCACCCGCACTAGGCTTCACCATCTTAAGCAAAGGCTGCGCATAAGGTGACAATACTCCAAGCTCATAGTCGAGTGCCGAGTTGATCATGATGTCCGCATTGTTTTGGTAAGGGAAGATGTAGCTGTCCTCTCCTCGCCTTACGGATGGCCACATGTTCAGTGTCGTCGTGGCATCGGTTCCGCGAGTCCTGTTGTCCCGGATCATCCTGCGGATCATTCGGTTGTCTGTCGTGCTGATACGGTTATGGTCATCAAGGTTGAGCTGGGTGAGGGCCGATATGTATACACGGAACAGCGCATCATTGTCGATTGAGGTGGTAAGATTCGGGTTCATGCCGTGGATTCCTTCGATGATGAGGATCGTGCGTTTATCCATCTGCACCGATTCTTTCGAAAAGGTCCTGTTTGCACTTTTGAAGTCGAATGAGGGAAGGTTCACCCTCTCTCCTGCTATCAGGGCGGCGAGGTCCTTCTGGAAGTGGGCAAGGTCTATTGCCTCCAGGGCTTCCAGATCTGGCTTGTTGTCCTCGTCTTTTGGTGCGAGATGGGGAGGATGATAGTAATTGTCCAGTGATATCTTGATAGTGCGCTTTCCCAGTACTTGCAATTGGATCGCGAGTTTGTGGGCAAAGGTTGTCTTCCCTGAGGAGGAGGGACCGGCTATAAGGACCGCCTTTACGCTGCTATGGATATTGATCTGATCAGCTATGTTGGCGATTTTCTTCTGTTGAAGGGCTTCTGCCAGTCGGATGAATGAACCTATGGTGTTTTGGTTCCCGAGCTGGTTGAGCTGGCCGAGTGACTGGACGTTGAGGATGCTTCCCCAGGCCTTGTACTCTTTGAAGATGGCAAACAGCAGCGGGTTGTCTACAAATGGGTCCAAGGCTCCGATATTGTGGGACCTGGGGTACCTTAGCAGCATGCCACGGTCCTGGTAGGGTTTAAGCTCCCATACCTGCATGAGACCAGTCTTGCAGAGCAGGGGCTCGTAGGAGATGTCCAGGTAGCCCTGCAGGCGGTAGAGCTCGATCACCGGTTCGTTGTGGGTGGAGATGAGACTCACTGTCTGGTCAAATTTATTTTCCTTGAAATAGGCCACGGCCTCTCTGTAGGGAAGTACCACCTCCTCAATGGGCAGGTCCTGGTTGACCAGGGCTTTCATGGTATTGGAAATCGTCTCGATATCACTGCTCTGAAGGGTAAGGTCATCATCAAAGCTGAAGTAGTACCCATCACCAAGAGAGTGTCCGATGACAAGCCTTCTGCTGGGATAGAGCATTGAGACCGCACAGCAGAGCAAGTAGCAGATACTATGGCGATACATTCTTTTGCCCATGTCACTGTGCAGGTGCACCGCTTCAAGAGTGCTGTCACTGACGAGGGCAGTGGAACAGGATTGCAACTCATGGTTCACCAGAGCACCCACGATCGGGTTGTTCATATAGGATGGGGTATCTGTGTCTTGTACGATACCAAAGGCAAGGAGACTCTCTTCGACAGTTGATCCCATCTGCAGGCTCAGTTGTTTGTTGTTGTGTGTTACGATTATCTGTTTCATACATATATCATACGATTAAGAGAGGGCAGATAACAAGGGCAAAACGAATGCCGTTTTTTATGGTATACTGTGCCATCTGAAGTGGTTTGGCTGAATTGACAGCATAAAGTGTAGTAGGTATCCTAAATTTATGACAAAAAAGAAGATTATGGCATTCCCCTATCGTCAACGGGCAATCCTTCTTGTTGACCTCTCCCAGGAGTCTTGGAAAAAAATTCCCCTCTCGGAAACAGATGCGAAATCTCTGTTGGGGGGAAGACTTCTTGCGCTCTCTCTTTGGGATACGTATGCCTCCTACGATAGCCTCGATAGCCATCTGTATGAGGTAGGGAATCCTGTTGTCATAGCTAGTGGGGCGGCAAGTGATACCTCAATGCTGTGTGCTGATTCATCTACGGTAGTAACCCGATCCCCGGTTACCGGAAAGCTTGCTGTCAACAGCGGGAGCAATACGCTCTCCAAGACATTACTGGGCTGCGGGTATGCTGCTTTGGTGATAGTCGGTCGAAGCAGGAGGCTCTGCAGTCTTGAGATCGATACCCAGAAGGTGAGCTTCGCCAATGCAGAGCGTTTCCATGAGATGACTACCGATGAATTGCAGAAGCAGTTTCACGATCGTCCTCTTTTGTGCATAGGGCCGGCAGGGGAGCATCAGGTTCCCTATGCTTCTGTCGTGTACAGCGGACTCAATATCACCCGTGGCGGGGTCGGTATGGTGTTCGGCTTGAAAAATCTCAAATTTATCCTATTCCAAGCCATCACCAGTGGAAGGGAGAGCTACGATACCAAAGAGTTGGGTCTTTGTACCAAACGTTATCTGACAATATTGAAAAAGACTCAGATAGGGAAGGAGATGCAGGAGGAAGGGCCTGCAACCCTTCTGAAAAAGGCCAACAGACATGGCTGGGCCGCCATTGACAACTACTCCATGCGGGTTGATGGGAGGCTTTGGGGCCTTTGTCCTAAAGAGCAGCCGACCCTTCAAAGCAGTGATGATGCAGTATGTGCCGGATGCCCTATCGCAGGGAGTCCGGTCTCACCCAGACAGAACCTATTGGACTTTTCCTCCCTTATGGCTTTGGGGTCCAACCTGGAGTTGTTTGATGCCCGTCGGGTGTCACTTCTGATCCACCGCTGTGCTGAGAACGGTCTGGACCCAATCAGTGTCGGATCGATCCTCTCTTGGGCGAGGAAGACCCGAGGTGAAGGCGGCCTCGCTTTCCTGCCTGATCTGGGAAGTTTTACCGTGATGCAATACATACGGATCATCGATGCGATAGCCTATCGCAAAGGTACTGGGGAGCAGCTTGCAGAGCCTTTTGCCAAGTTGGTAAGCATGTATGGAGGAGCCGAATACGCCTATATGGTTGATACTCAGGCACTTCCCCCTTTCGATTACCGGGGTTTGCCGTCCCAAGCGATCCTTGCCTCCATTGGAGATGATACACTTGTCTTTGCTGAACTGATGTATGGAAACCACTATCGTAGGGGCAATGAGAGAAAGCTCGCCCGTTGGGCTGTCTTTTCACAAGACCTGCGCTATGCGATGGAGTCCTTGGGACTCTGTTCCTGGCTTACAATTCCCTATTATGAAAAGATGATTGGTGGGTTTCCTCATTTTTTGAGACCAAGGAAGGCCTGGAAGCAGCTTGCAAAGCTCGCCTCCCTTTCCGAAGGGTATCAGGTGACACCTCAGGCTATGTCGGAAATTGGCAGAAGGGCGTGGAGTCTGCAGCAGGAAATTGACAGCAAGTTAACAAATCGCAGTGGGCGATATGGCTCGTTGCCTGAGCAGCTCCTGGTGGATGCCTCCAGCAACTACTCCGCTTCCCAAGTGGTCCCTCTTGCGCGACTCTTGCACGCCTACTGGTCTTTGCGGGGCATATCGTAGATCGACAGTTCGGTTATGCAGACATCATCCTTGAGGGAGAGTATCCTGATGCTGTTGCTGTCGATGACCCCATAGGTGGGACCCAGGATATTTCTGGGAAAGGTTGTCGACCCTGGATTGACACATATGATTCCCATTGCATCGGTATGGAGCTGTGGTGTGTGGGTGTGTCCTGAAATGAAAATGTCACCCTTTCTCAACCCGAGCCCGTATGGTGAAGGGTACCTGTCCCCATGAGTGAGGAGGACAGTCCTCTCCGCAAGCAAGAATTTTTGCATAAGGGGAGGAAGAGGAAGCTGGGCTTTTGCGAAGTCGTATGCATTGTCACAGTTTCCTCTGACCTGTAGGATTTCTACAGGGCTGTTTGCCATGGCGATCTTGAAGAGATTGTTGTCTGGAGGACAGATATCTCCTCCCAGCAGCAGATGTGAGGCTTTAAGCTTCTCTGCCTTTTCAAGGAGTGAGGTAAGTGCTGATAAAGACCCATGCAAGTCTGATGCAAAGATGATTGTTTCCATATCCTTATTCTATCACAAAAGCTTCTCTCTGTGAATTTGTCCTATTGCAAGCGGATATTCTTGTGAGTACGCTATATTGCTGGTAGAATGATAGTAAAATTATATAAGTAATCCAGGGTAAGGAGGGGCGTATGTCTGATATCAGGAAATTGACCTGTAGCGATGCGCATGTGCTGTACTACCATGTATGGATTCCAGAAGGTGAACAGGTTAGGGCCGTGGTCCACTTGCTTCATGGAATGGCTGAATATAGCGAGCGTTATGATAGGTTTGCCCGCTACCTCAACGAACAAAACATAGCTGTTTTTGCCCAGGACCACCGGGGTCACGGTCTTACAGCGACCAAGGCGGAGGAGACTCTCGGATGGTTTGCAGAGGAAGATGGATGGATGCGTGTTGCCGAGGACTCAATGGAGCTCTCCAACCTCATCGTGTCGGAATTCCCCAAGACACCTTTCTTCCTGATGGGGCACAGCATGGGATCCTTTTTGGTGAGGACCCTCATTGCAGATGCTCCCGACTTGTATGATGGGCTCATCATGATGGGTACCGGCGCTTCCATGGGTATCCTTGGGAAGATTGGCAGAATGATCGCCCGCTCCCATGTGAGGAAACACGGGTCCAAGTTTGTGGATGCACAGCTGAATAAGATGAGTTTCGGTTCCTATAACAAAAAGATTCCCGATGCCTCCTCCGCCTTTGCATGGCTAAGCCGTGATGAGGAAGAGGTGAGGAAATATAATGCCGACCCGCTTTGCGGCTTTGTCTGCACAGCGAAGTTCTTTGAGGATATGTTGGATGGCATTGAGTTTGCCAACAGCCCCAAACGTGCAATGCTTTTGCACAATGACCTGCCCATTTTGATAATAAGTGGAAGTATGGACCCGGTAGGGAACTATGGAAAAGGGTTGGTGAAGGTCGAGGAGCTTTACAAGCAGGCTGGCATAAAGGATCTCACACTAAAACTGGTAGACGGGGCTAGGCATGAGCTTCTCAATGAGACTGACAGAGTGAACACCATGGAGTACCTCAACTCATGGATATTGGAACGGGTATAGGCGCATGAATTTTATCGGCAGTATAAAAAAGCAGAGTCTGGCAGCAGTGAAGATTGCGTCCCTCGCTTTCAACAAATCCCTGAGGGACAATGTGATGCAGTCGGCATCAAGCATGGTTTACTCCACCTTGATGGCCCTGGTTCCTGCAGTGACCTTTGTCTTTACCTTCTTCAGCGCGTTTGGTGTTCTCGAGCCTCTAGTGGGCCTGCTACGACAGTGGCTGACAGACCTCGTCGGCCCTGAAGCAGGACTGCAATTGATGGATCTGCTCAATCTCTACACCGTTAATGCGACAAGTCTGGGAGTTGTAGGACTTATCTCATTCCTTATTACGATGGTGCTTTTGATAAACAAGGTCTGGATAGTAATCAACCACTTGTACCGTACTGCACGTAACAGGAATTCCCTTAAACGGTTGGCAAATTTTGTAACGTTTCTCATAGTTGCCTGTCTGCTCGTTGCGGCTTATATCAGCATCCAGTCGGTGGTGAACACCTGGTATCTGAATCTTATTGGCGCATCGGTTGCCCTTTGGTCCAAGATAGTGAGGGTGGTCGCTCCGATACTTACCCTATGGGGTATTTTGTTCATGCTCACGTTTTTTGTGCCTAACACGAAGGTTCGTTTCTCATCGGCCATGGTGGGTTCCGTTTCCGGTACCTTGTTTCTTATGCTGTTCAGCAAGTTTCTCTTCTTGCTCTCAGGCATGGCGGCAAGATACTCGGTGATTTACGGATCCTTGGCCATAGTGTTTCTCATCCTTGTATTGTTTTACGTGTTTTGGGCAGTGGTCTTTTACTGTATTGAACTCGCATATGTACACCAATTCCGTCCTGATTCCCAAGTGTACAAAGGGCTTCCCCAGAGTCCGGCCCTACAGCTTTGTGAAGGGGTGAACATCATGATGCTGATCGGTAGTAATTTTCGCAATCGGGGAGGGTCGACGACCACCAAGGAGATGATGGATCGCCTGGTCATCCCGGATCTTCATCTCAATGGATTTTTGGAATTGCTGATGCAGCTGAAATTCATCACTCCAACCAATAATGGGCGTACGATGTTTATCCCTATGCAGCCGTTGGAGAATCTGAAGGTGCAAGATCTTGCAAATGCGCTCTATGGTCTGGATACCATAGAGCTTGATGAACAAGATACTGCAGGGGCAGCCATAGCTACCCAGGTTCAGGCTCGGGGTGTGACCTCTTTAGGTAATCTTACTATAGAGAACCTACTGCAAAGGATATGATCAGCCGAGTCCCACGTCCAGCATCATCATGACAGTGAAGCCTATCATCGTCCCAAGGGTAGCATAGTGCGTTGCACTGTGGTCGTCAGGATTGCCTTGTGCTGCAGGGATGAGCTCCTCGACAACCACATAGATCATTGCGCCAGCAGCAAAGGCGAGGGCGTATGGCAGTATTGCCTGCATCTGGGTAACCAGCAGAGCTCCCAAAACTCCAGCAATGGGCTCCACCAGGCCTGAGGCCTGGCCATACATGAAACTTTTGGTCCTGCTCAGATTCTCCCTTCTAAGGGGAATGGAGACTGCAGCCCCTTCTGGGAAGTTCTGTAGCCCGATGCCGATTGCAACGGCTATAGCTCCATAAAACATGCTTGGATCCCCAGTTGCTGCAGCAGCCCCAAAAGCCACACCGACTGCAAGCCCCTCTGGGATATTGTGCATGGTGATGGAGAGCACCAAGAGGATGCTTCTGCGCATATGCGAGGGGATGCCTTCAGTTTCACCCGGCTTTGAGCCGAAGTGAGCATGGGGGAGGAGCTTGTCGCTGAGCCAGAGAAACGCACCGCCCAATATAAAGCCGATAGCTGCGACCAAAAAAGGTGGCAGCGGTCCACCTTCAGCCATATCAATTGCCGGGGCAAGCAAAGACCAGAAGCTTGCTGCGATCATGACACCGCTGGCAAATCCCAGCATGGAATTCATCACATGATCTTTGATTGTCTTGAAGAAGAACACGAGGGAAGCGCCCAAGGCTGTCATACCCCAAGTTCCGAGGGTGGCTATCAAGGCCATTAGTATTGGTTTGTTCATGGATATACGATAAAGTCTTGTTCTAGGCACGTCAAGTGCTGAAATCTGCAATATTATCCCTAGGAACGGGCTGTCTTGCAGGCGGAGGATCGTATGGTATTGGATATTACGGAACTTAAGAAGATAGACTCTCTGATTTGGCACTCTTTGCCTGATGTCAAAGATGGAATTCTCTCTGACGAAATATGGAAGTGTGGAGAAGTTGTCTGCACTATGCTCAAAAACCCTGCCTGCAAGAGTGGCGAAGACCTTGTCTTCATTCCCTATGCAATGGCGGTGAGATACAAGGGAGAACTGGTTCTGGTTGTCTCTCTTGAACAAGAGGATCTGCGCGCCCTTTCCTATACGTTGGGATGTTCGTTGAAAGAACTGCAGAATGACTATCAGACAAAGGGAAACTTTTCAGAGTTGAGGGGGTTTCTGTACACCAGGGATTCCAGGGAAGATCTTGGTCCTTATGAGGATGAGCTTGATCTTCAGGTTCTCCGTCTCTTTTTCCTGGATACCATTTGTGACTCTTTGGATATTGTCGCAGCTCCGGAGCAAGTGATCAGGGCTTAGGGTAATTCCCCTTGTGTGCAATAACATGACGGACTCCACCCCTGGGGTTCGCCGTGTCTCCCTTCCTTCTGGGTATGAGGTGGATATGGCAGTGGAAGATTGTCTGGCCCGCCACCTCCCCTATGTTGATGCCTACATTGAATCCTTTCACTAAAGGGTCTGTTGCCAGGATCCGGAGACGGGCACGCTGCAGCAGCTCGCTGCATGCCCTCTTCTCCTTTTCTGTCAAAAGAAAATAATCCGATTCATGGCGTTTGGGTATGATGAGGGTATGTCCCTCTGAAACAGGAAAGGTGTCTATGATCGCAAATGAAAGGGAGTTCTCATCGACAATTCTCTTTTTGTCTATCTTGCAGAAAATACACTGGTCTTGCATGAGGTCCCCCCAATATCTAGAAAAGCAAAAGATGTATGGTTGGCAGGCAACCAGAGCGGTAGCCTGCCAACTTGGATCATACCAATCAGAAAGTGAACACGACTTGTCCGCTGACCTTTATTTTTTTCCCTGAAAGATTGTCCTTAATCGCATCAATCTGGGTAGGAGAGAGCCTTACCTTGTTCAGCAAATACGTTTCCGCCACTTTTTTCACATTTTTGTCGGTGACACTCTTCCCTCCGTTGATGTCTGCAAAAAGGTTGAGGATGATCTTGCTGATAAGCTCATATCTCTCAGTGCCCTTCTCCACTCCATAGTAGTTTTCATAACTGAGCATATAGTCTTCAACGATCTCATCTACTGTCGCTCCCATGATAGCGCTGAGCAGTGCAGTGACGAAGCCGGCCCTGTCCTTTCCCTCGTTGCAGTGTACAAGATAGGGACCGTTGCGGTTTGCCATGAAGGTGAGACCTTCCCTGAGTTTGGTGATGAAGTCATCGCTGGTGAAAGTCACACCCATGTTGAGAGCGATGACCGAACCCTCTTCTACCAATGCCTTGTAGTAGGGGGCATCATCGAGGTTGGCATAGAGGCTCTCTTTGTCATCTGCCAGGTTGATAACCGTCTTGATGCCGACAAGTTCTGTCAGTGTCGCCACATAGGGGGCCCGTTCATCATCGAGGACCGGATTTGCCGAACGGTAGAGCATCCCCTTCTGTATCGAGCCGTTTGAGACCATGCGGAAGTTCGCGAACACCTCATCCGAGCTGTAGTCGGAGCGCACATCGGTACGTACCAGGTGCCTCAGTTCAAACTCCTGCAGGTATCCTCCCTTCTCCTCCAACGTGATCGTGACAGGTGCATTTTCTACTGCGGAGCTGGTTTTTGCCAGGTCCCCATAGTTGATGGCCAGGATAACAGAGCCCTTGGTGAGACGGACTATGTAGTTGCCCTTGTCCACATCGCTATAGGCTGTGCCGATGGGAGACTC
>DUPO01000002.1 GCA_012838275.1 Spirochaetales bacterium | reverse complement strand
TTTTGCCTCCAGCTTTCTTCAGATTCCCCCTCACGAAGGACACCCTTGCTCTTGGCTATGTACTTGGCGCTATCACCCGTACTTGGGACTTTCACCCTTTAGAGAATGCTCATACCGAGCACACTAAAAAAGGCCCCCTTCTAAAAAGGAGGTCCCATTACACTCAGGGATACTATGCCCAACAGGTTAGAGCGAAAGGATGGAGCTATTGAGCCGTCATACCGATCAACTCTCCTTTAATGCCAGCCCCTACCTGCTATGCCTACCCTTCAATACCTCGACAACCTCACTGAGAGGCACATTTTTCTCAGCAAGCAACACTAGGAAGTGGTACATAAGGTCAGCCGCCTCTCCAAGGAAGAGGTTCTTGTTGTCATCTTTGCTCTCAATGATCAGTTCCACTGCCTCCTCACCCACCTTCTGTGCGATCTTGTTCAGTCCACGGCTGAAGAGATGATTGGTATAGGAACCTTCCTGGGGGTACTCGCGACGGTCGCTGATAACCTCCTCGAGGTAGAAAAGAAATTCACTGGAGGTCACCTCAGAGGGGTCGTTGACCTCATTGAAGCAGGTATCACTACCGGTATGACAGACAGGACCTGATGGAAGTGCCTTGATAAGAAGGGTGTCGTGATCGCAATCTTCAATGATTTCACGTACCTTCAGGTAGTTGCCACTACTCTCGCCCTTGGTCCATAGCTTTTGCCGGCTTCTTGACCAGAAGGTAACCAGGCCTCTATCACGAGTGAGCTTCAGTGACTCCTCATTCATATAGCCAAGCATCAGAACCCTGCGGGTTACTGCATCCTGGACAATTGCTGGAATAAGTCCGTCCATCTTAGTAAAATCAAGTGCCATTCGAAGTCTCCTTACTGCCGGTTACACATAGTTATACCATGTTGTGAGAGAAAAATCTTTAGATCAGGGATATCTATTTCATGAAAATGGAAAATAGAGGCGGCCAATGCGGCATCGGCGTTGGCCTTGGTAAAGACATCGACAAAGTGTTCCATAGTCCCTGCCCCACCGCTGGCGATGACAGGAATGCCTATCGCCTCTCCCACTCTACGTGTGATATCCAAAGCAAATCCCTTCTTGACCCCATCATTTTCCATGGAAGTCAGCAATATCTCTCCACAACCCCGGCCATACGCTTCCTTGGCCCAGGAGACCACTTCCAACCCTGTTGGAGTACGTCCTCCGTGAACATAGACTTCCCAACCCTCTTCTGTCGGTGTGTCGAAACGGGAATTCCTTCTCGCATCAATGGCACAGACCACACACTGCGAGCCGTAGCGCATAGCCAGGGAATCTATCACCGAAGGGTCTGCCACCGCTTGGCTGTTGATCGAAATCTTGTCCGCACCGCTCTCGAGGAGCGCACCGACATCGGATGCATTGCGAATCCCACCACCAACGGTAAAGGGAATCCCGATCTTGTCGGCAATACGCCGGACGAGGGCGTGGAAGGTGGTGCGGTTCTCAACCGTTGCGGTGATATCCAGGAAGGTAAGCTCATCTGCGCCTTGCTTGCTATAGAGCTGGGCAAGCTCTACTGCATCCCCTGCATCCCGGAGGTTTATGAAGTTAACCCCTTTCACCGTCCTGCCGTCCCTAATATCAAGACACGGTATGATTCTTTTAGCTAGCATCTGTCTCCTCCTTGAAACGTCTGAGGGCCTCGAGTGTCACGGCCCCTTCATAGAGGGCCTTTCCAATGATAGCCCCGCCCAAACCTGCTTTATGCAGGGCATAGACATCCTCTATTGAGGATATCCCTCCGGAAGCTATCAGGTGCAAGGAGGGCCTTGAGGCCAACAGTTCTTCATACAGGGCAAAGGAGGGACCGCTGAGCATCCCATCCAGGGCGATGTCGGTACAGATGACCCGAAAGAACCCCTTGGACAAATAGGAGTCTATGAAAGGTCCCACCTTCAGGCTCGTAGTCTCGAGCCACCCATGGGTTGCGATCATGCCTTCCTTGGCATCTGCGCCCAAAATGAGTTTCTCAGGGCCATAAAGGGCGAGCCAGCTCTCCACCAGGGAAGGATCTTTTGCAGCGACGGAGCCGCAGGTGACCATATCCGCACCGGCATTGAAAGCATCACGAAGATCGTCATGGCTCTTGATGCCCCCTCCGAAGTCAATGACAAGGCCGGTGTTCCCTGCAATACGTTCCAGACTCTTCAAGTTGACGATCGCCCCACCTTTGGCCCCTTCCAAATCCACAAGATGAAGTCGTTTCAGCCCATGGGCCTCAAAACGCTTCGCCATCTCCAAGGGGTCGGAAGCATACTCCTTCTTTAGTGAGTAATCCCCTTGGCTGAGACGTACGCACGCACCCTCAATAATATCGATCGCAGGAATAATATCCATCAGACTTCCTCCAGAAAATTCTTCAACATCCGTTCCCCGGCACTGCCACTCTTCTCAGGATGGAACTGGCACCCCCAAAAGTTATCCTTTCGTAAGGATGCTGTAAACCTCACAGAGGCATACTCACTTAGAGCTATAGTATGGGTACAAAGAGGCACATAATAACTGTGGACAAAGTAACCCCAAAGAGGGCCTTCCAAGGCATTGAAAAGAGGAGAATCCCCCGCATCGATGGTATTCCATCCCATGTGCGGTATCTTCTCATTGTTGGGTGCCTTGAATTTCCTGACCTCTTGGGGGAAAATGCCCAAGCACCGGGTCTCGTGCTCTTCACTGGAACTGCACATCAGCTGCATACCGAGGCAGATACCCAGGAAGGGCTGCTTCAAGGTAGGCAACAAGCTATCCAAACCGCAGTTTCGAAGGTAAGCCATCGCTGTCGATGCCTCACCCACTCCGGGGAAAATTATCCTATCGGCCCTTCTGAGCTCCTCATGCTCCCCAGTCACCGTCGCCTCATAGCCAAGACGGGAGAGAGCGCACAACACCGAACGGGTATTCCCGGCGTTATATCTGACTATGGCAATTTTCATAGGACCCCTTTGGTGGAAGGGAGGGCGTCACTGAAAGGATACTTGTGAACAGCCCTTTTGAGGGCACGGGAGAAAGCCTTGAAAAGGGCTTCGATCTGGTGGTGGACATTCCCTTCTGTAACCTTCATTGCCAGATTGCACTGTGCGGCATCACTGAACGACTTGAAAAAATGCTCTATCATCTCCGTAGGGAAGGTACCGACATACTCACGGTGCAGAGGGGCCTCCCACAACAAGGAGGGGCGTCCGGAAAAATCCAGGGCAACCTCAGCAAGCACATCGTCCATAGTCAGCAGTTCGAATCCGTAGCGGCTTATGCCACGCTTCTCGCCCAAAGCCTCACGTACAGCCTGCCCAAGGGCAAGGGCTACATCCTCAACGGTGTGGTGTTCATCCACTACCAGGTCCCCATGTGCTTGCAGCTTGATATCCAAGCCGCTATGCCTGAGCACCTGGTCGAGCATATGGTCAAAGAAGGGGATGTGGGTATGCACCTCGCCTTCTCCTGTCCCGTCGAGATTTACGGCAAGGGATATCTCTGTTTCCTTGGTATTTCTTATGACCTGTGCAGTCCTGGCCCTAGCCTTGGGATCCTGCAGCAAGAAAGAGGCAATGTCGGGCCAGTTGTCGCTGACCAAGATGCATGTCTCTCGCAAATCCTCTTCCAACTCATCCTTCTGGGAGGAGGGTACGAACCAGATAGCTTTGCATCCGAGGTTATAGGCTAGGCGCACATCAGTCTGACGGTCTCCGATAACCACCGAGTTGGCAAGATCATACTCACCGCTTCGGTACTTCTCAAGCATACCTATCTCCGGCTTGCGCCCCGGACAAAAGTCAGCGGGAAGTGAGAAGTCGACATGAACATCATCGAAGGTGATGCCCTCACCCTGCAGAGTCTTCAGTATCCTTTCCTGAGGCTTGTCAAAATCATCCTGGGGAAACGAGGGGGTGCCCACCCCATCCTGATTACTTACCATGGCAAAATAAAAATCCCCTTCCTTTCTGATCCTAGCAAGGGCTCCAAACACTCCAGGGATATAGATAATCCTCTCAAAGGTGTCTATCTGATCCTCAATCACAATAATTCCATCACGATCCAAAAACAGGACCGCCTTATGCATCTTCTTGTCCATCATATTTCCTTATATTGGGAAAGTGCGACCAACAGCTTGTCATTCTCTTCCCTGCTTCCAATGGTTATCCTGAGGCAGTTCTCGCAGTGAAGCTCACGACTCCTGTTCCTTACGATAATACCTTTTTGGGCGAGATAGTGGTAGATGGCATCTGCCTGATCCACCCTGACCAGCAAAAAGTTAGCATCACTGGGAAAGACTTTCACCACGCATGGAAGAAGAGGAAGGGCTGCTTCAACCCTTTTCCTCTCCTCCAGCGTTGTGGCAAGAGCCTCTCTCACCCCATCGGCCTGAACAAGCCCCTTAAGGGCAAGCTCCTGGGAGGGACCTCCCACATTGTAGGGGTATTTCATGCTAATCAGCACCTTGCAGACAGCTTCATTTGCCACAGCTATGCCTACCCTTGCATTGGCTAGGGACCAACACTTGGAGAGGGTACGCAACACCACCAGGCGGGGAAAGCGAGACAACAGGGAAACCGCACTTTCCGTGGAAGAAAAGTCAAAGTATGCCTCATCGACAACAGTGATGCCGTCGAAAAGGGAGCAGACCCTCTCTATCTGATCAATGGGATAAGCGTTGCCTGTAGGGTTGTTGGGCGAACAGATGAACAGTAGTTTGCTTCTACCTTCATCTACACCGCTCTTTTTCTCCTGTTGGAGAAAAGCTTCCAATCCATCAAAATCGATGGAAAAATCTGCTTTGAGGGGGACCTGCCCGACCAACACATCGTTGATATCGGCAAAGACACGGTAAGCCCCATAGGTCGGACTCATGATGATAGCCTTATCCAAACCGGGATTGCAGAAACAACGAAAAAGGTTGTCAATTATCTCATCACTGCCATTGCCTATCACTGTGTTGGCAAACGGAAGGCCCAAGACCTCGTCGAGGGCCTTTCGGACCTGCTTGCAGAGAGGATCGGGGTAGCGGTTACGCCCCTGTTCACCGACAAAATCCCTCCAGTTCTCATTAGCATCGAGGTAGACATCCGCCTCCCCTTCAAAATCGTTGCGTGCACAGCTGTAAGGCACAAGATTTGCAATGTTCTTACGAAGCAACTCTCTCATTTCTCTCCTCCCAATCGTATAAGAACGGCATTGCGGTGGGCATCCAGCCTTTCCGCCTCCGCCAAGGTAACCAGCGTCGAACTCAAACCGACAAGAGCCTGCTTGCTAAGCTTCTGCACCGTAATCTTCTTCAAAAAGGAGTCGGTGCTGACACCACTGTAGGAGTGTGCCCACCCGTTGGTCGGCAGGGTGTGGTTGGTACCGCTTGCATAGTCTCCGGCACTTTCACAGGAATAAGGGCCGAGGAAGATGGAACCGGCGTTCACTACCAGTGCTTCCATCTCCTCTGGATTTGTCGTGTTGATGATGAGGTGCTCTGGGGCATAGTCATTCACCACCTTGGCAGCGAGAGCCAAGCTCGGACAGACAAAGGCGTGGGAATGGGCTAGCGAGGAGAGCAGGAACATCTGGCGGTCGAGCTTTTTCATTTGCAAGGCAAGCTCTGCTTCAACCCTGTCCAGAAAGGCAAAGCCCAGTTCCTTTTCTGAAAGTATCACCAGCATCGACTGGCTGTCAGGGCCATGCTCAGCCTGGCTGAGCAGGTCACTTGCAACAAAGGCGGGGTCGGCATCGGGGGTTGCGACCACCATCACCTCACTGGGACCGGCAGGCATGTCTATTGCACAACAGGAGGTGCTCACCTGTTTCTTGGCTTCGGTGACATACTGGTTTCCCGGTCCGAATATCTTGTCCACCTTGGGCACACTCTCACTGCCATAAGCCATAGCTGCAATGGCTTGCGCCCCTCCAAGCTTGAAGATTCGACTAATACCGCACATGGAAGCGGCATATAGTATTGCCGGATGGACCTTTCCTAAAGAATCACAGGGAGTACAGAGAAGCACATCCTTACATCCGGCAACCTGGGCAGGGATGCCCAGCATCAGCGCAGTGGAAATCAGGGGAGCACTCCCTGCCGGCACATAGAGACCTACCCTCTGTATGGGGACTATCTTACGCGAAAGCTCAATGCCCTCAGAGACAGTGAGCTTCTCCCCTTCTGGAAGCTGGGCCATATGAAAAGCGCGGATATTTTGGTAAGCCTCGGCCAACGCTTTTGCTAGCGATGCAGGAACCTGTTTCTCAGCTTCGGCAAACTCCTCTTCAGATACAGAGAGGGAAACGAGCTCAGCCTTGGTAAACTGTTTTTCCAAAGCATAGAGGGCCCTATCCCCTTCAGCCTTCACGCGGCTGAGGATATCAGCAACCTGTTCCTGTACCGTAGCGTTGGTTTCGCTTGATCGTCTCAACAGACGATCAAGCTCCTCTCCTTCCGGGGCAAAGTTTCTACTCAGATACGCCATCATACTCTCCTACTCGGTCATCTTCTCGATGGGGGTTACCAGGATGCCTTGGGCTCCTAGAGCCTTGAGTTGTTCGAACACATCCCAGAACAGGTCTTCAGCAACAACAGTCTGGACCGAAACCCAACCCTTTTCCATAAGACGGGTGACCGTCGGGCTCTTCATCCCTCCTACAATACCAGCTACCTGGTCGAGGTGCTCTTCAGGGAGGTTGAAGATGACATACTTGTAAGAAGAGGCCTTCATGACAGCATCAATGCGAAGCATGAGGCGATCGAGGATGGCTCCTTTTGCACTGTCACCCATCTTCTTGCGGCCGATCATGACTGCTGTGGAGGTGTAGATCTTCTCTACTTCCCTCAGGCCGTTCATCGCAAGGGTCGCCCCGCTGCTTACCAGGTCACAGATGACATCTGCAAGCCCTATCGCCGGGGTGACCTCTACAGATCCGGAGACCTGGACGAAGGTGGCGCTGATGCCTTTTTCTGAGAGGACTCCCTTAAGGATGTTCGGGTAACTTGTTGCTATGCGCTTCCCTTCCAGGGAAGAGAGGCCCTGATACGTAAAATCATTGGGAACAGCGATACTGAGCCGGCACTTGGAAAAACCCAAGTCCCTCAGGACCTCAAGGTCGATCGCCTGCTCGTCATACTCGTTGCGTCCTACGATACCGATATCAGCAACACCATCACGTACGTACGATGGGATATCATCATCACGGACATAGAGAAACTCCAGGGGGAAGTTCGTTGACCTCTCCTTCAGTACCCGGGAGTCAGAACCAAACTTTATCCCACAGCTCTTGATGATCTCCAAGGACTTCTCGCTCAGCCGTCCACTCCTCTGAATTGCAATGCGTAACACCTGCTCCATTTTTTCCTCCTAGAAAAAAGCAAAAGAAAAACCCCCGCGACATGCGGAGGTCTGTATATAGGTAACAGCGCCCACCTGTCTAAGGTCGGTTAATCATAAGATGATGATGGATGCTGTAATGGTTCCTGTTCATACGAGAACCATAATACTTGAGAAGGCAACAAGTCAAGGCCTATTGTGCAAGAGTGCATACTTATTCACTTAGTATGCATATATTGCTTCCTTTATGCGATATTCTCATTACCTCTAGAGAGGTTTGCCGCAGCAAATATGGAAGCGCCGAGGATGAGCAAGAAGGAGATGGCATTGATGACGGGGGTGGAGCCGTCACGTACCTGCATATACATGTTTATCGGCAGGGTCGCCTGCGACCCTACAAGGAAGATAGTGGTGTTGAAGTTCTCAAAGGACATGAGAAATGCCATTGCAGCACCTCCTACAATGGAGGGCCTCAAAAACTTGAGCGTGATAAACCAGAGCACCTCAGCCCTGGTGGCTCCCAAATTATACGCCGCCTCCTCCAGGGAGTGGTCGAACTTCTTCAGCCTGGCAGAGACTACCAGGGCTACGATCGTTGAGATAAATGAGGACTGCCCAAGCACTACCAAGGGAAAACCCGGTCCAAGAAACTTGACATATATGTTCAGATGATTCTCGATGAACAACCCTATGGTATTGGAGAACATTAGTATGGATATGCCCAAGATGACTCCAGGGATGACCAAGGGGGCTATCATGAGAAAATAGAGGGCGCCCTTGAAACGGAAGTTCTCCTGTTCGAAGAGGAAGGCCGCACAAGTCCCTAAGAAGGTGGAGACTATCATTACAGCCAAGGCCACTTTAAACGAGGTGCCCAGACTCCGTAAATTGGTCTGATCATGAAAAATGCCATATTTTTGCGGCCCGTTGCCAAAGAACCAGTCAAGGGTAAACCCTTGCCAGGGAAGAGCCGGATACATGGAGTCGTTGAAGGCAAGGACCATCGTCACCACCAACGGGGCGAATAAAAATATAAAATACAAGATGATGAAAATTCTGAATCCGTACCGGTATTTATTTGAGGAAGGTAAGCTCCTGATCATTTTACCACCTCCTTCAGGTTTTGTTTGGTTATCTTGAGAATGACCCAGATGATGAGCGAAGAGAGAGCCAGCAGCAGGAAGCCGAAGGCCGCGCCTTGGTTCCAGTTGAAGTAGAGAATGATCTGATTGTAGATCTGCTCTGTAAACCAGAGAGAGTTCTTGCCTCCCATCAGGTTCGGTGTGAGATAGCTGCCCAAAACCAGCATGAACACGATGATTCCCCCATTAACAAGCCCCGAGGCACAGTGTGGGATGATGATTGTTCTCCAAATAGCCAACTTGGATGCTCCAAGATCATAGGCTGCTTCTATAAGAGTGTTGTCGAGGTCATCCATGACTCCAATGACAGGGACTATCATGAAAAGCATACTGGTATAGACCAGACCCATTATCATGGTGATGTCATTGTAGAGCATCTCCACCGGTTCCTTGAACAGGCCTACCGACACAAGGAAGTGGTTAATCACCCCACTCTCCCTGAGCAAAATCATCCACCCATAGACACGGACAAGCTCACTTACCCAGAAGGGGACCAAAATGAGAACCATAAGTGCTCCAGTCATCCTAGCCTTCACTATTTTGGAGATGTAGAAGGAGACGGGGAGGGAAATGACCATAACTAGGAAGGTGACAAGGATAGAATATCCTGCTGTCCGGACAAAGGTAAGCCAGTAGATGGGCTCCTTAAAGAAGGCAAGGTAGTTATCCAAAGTAAGCTTACCAGTATTGGTCTTGGTAAAGGAGAGTCTCAGAAGCTCCAAGTGGGGCAGAACGATCAAGAGGAAAAGCCAGAGAACCACCGGGAGGAAAAAGAAGAGAAACCCCCATTTGATATGTTTTCTATTCTTCATCATATAATTTCCAATCGCTTCGTTTGAAGCAGATGCTCTTGTTCATGTCCCATCCGACCTGTATGCGGTCTCCAGCTCTAATATTGTCATACTCCCGTGTCTGAGGAAGTGCCACTACCAATTCATCCTCGGTCCCCAAAGGCTTTACAAGCAACCGGCTGTTTCCTCCATCAAAGAGGATCGAGGTGACATCAACAGGAAGAATATTGAAGTTTTTCCGTTCGGTCCCCGGATTGATAATGACAGCCTCAGGTCGGATAAAGAGGTCATACTCCTCCTGTTCACTTGCAATCTCATATTTCTCAGAGAGCCTAAAGTCAAAAGCGTCGGCATACCGTGCAATAAAAGAGCCATCAGCATCAGAGCGTAGGGTCACCCGTATCTTATTATTGTTCCCCACGAACTGGGCTACAAACGATGACTTGGGCTCATGATAAAGCTCCTGAGGTGTGCCTATCTGTTCAAATCGTCCATTATTCATGACCGCGACCTTATCACTCATGACCATTGCTTCGCTCTGGTCGTGGGTGATATAGACAAAAGTGGTACCCACCAGCGACTGCAAACTCTTCAGTTCCACCTTCATATGTTCACGTAATTTTGCATCGAGAGCTCCTAAAGGCTCATCAAGCAAGAGTACTGCCGGTTCCATGATAAGGGATCGTGCTATGGCGATACGCTGTTTCTGTCCGCCTGATAGCTGAGTGATCTGTTTTTTCCCTGATTCTGGAAGACCCACCCTCTCCAGCAATTCCCTGACCTTCCTATCGACTTCAGGACCTTTCTCACCTCTTCGGCGCAATCCGAAGGCAATGTTCTCATGTACGTTCATCATAGGAAAGAGTGCAAGATTCTGGAACACCAGGTTGACGGGGCGTTTGTTCGGAGCAACGCCATCCATGTCTTTCCCGTTAAACAGGAGAGTTCCTCCGTCAGGCTTGTAAAACCCTGCGATCATTCGCAAAAGGGTTGTCTTACCACATCCTGACGGACCTAAGATTGAGAAGAACTTACCGTCCTCCACTTCGAATGATACCTCGTCGACTGCAGTGAAATCACCAAAACGCTTGGTGAGCTTCCGTACCGAAAGTGCGCTATCCATAGTGTTGTTTACCTTGAAGAGATGCCAATGGCGGCCAAGCAGCCATTGGCGTTGATTGTGTCTACCTGCTAGCGAGCAGCCTTTACCTTATCGAGAGTCTTCCCCTCCATCGCCTCAACTCCAGCAGGGACGGTAGGATACCAGTTGATATTTGCCAGTACCTCGGGAGGCAGGCCACGGGTAAAGTTAGCCTTGATCTCAGGATCAAGATAGTCCACCGCATTCTTGGATGCTGTTCCATAGGTTTCACGATTTGTGAAGAAAGCAGCATTTTCAGGCTTCAGCATAAAGTTGATGTACGCATAGGCTGCATCGAGATTTTCACTCTTTGCAGGAATTGCAAAGGTATCGACCCAAGCAAGAGCTCCGCTAGTAGGGGCAAAATAGTCAATATTCGGGTTTTCAGCATGAAGCTTCCAACCTGCCTGCTCCCACGCCGATGCTGCCCAGACCTCTTCCGAACGGAGGGACTGCAACAGCTGATCCCCATTGTCCCAATAGGTCTTCACCGAAGGCTTCCCTGCAATGAGGACTTTTTCCATCTCATCGAGGAATTTCTGATAGGCTACAGGATCAGAGTAGAGAGAGAAAGGATCATAGCCAAGAGAGAACCCCATTCCAATAAGAGTAGGTCTCTTCAAGCGATATGAAACCCTACCGGCATACTTAGGATCGAGCAGATCCTTAAAATCCTTAATGTTAGGAGCTTTTGCTGTGTTTACGACCAATCCTTCAGTTCCATAGATGTGTGGCACTGCATAGGATTTTCCATCTACAAGGGTGTTTTTCTTGACAGCTTCAAGTAGGGAAGCATCAATCTGAGCAGTATCAAGTCTTGTGTAGTCGATGGGTTGGTATATTCCATACTGCTCCACGACAGAAGAGATGCGGTCCTGTGAGGGTTGGGCAAGGTCAAATCCACCGCCGCGGGTCGCTCTGAGCTTACTAATCATCTCTTCGTTGTTACTGAGGGTAACCTCAACCTTGTAGCCTGTTTCAGCTGTGAACTTATCCAGCAGCTCCTGTGGGGCATACCCTGACCAAGTTATGATACGAAGCACCGGGTTTTTGGCCTCTCCTGACGCCTGAGCAAAGAGAGATCCTCCCAAAATCAAGAAGACCATGAGAACAAGAACGACTTTCTTCATACCGAATTCCTCCTTTAGGAATATAAGGTATCTACTGTCTATCGTGTGTGGTCGTACATCAGTGTTGCGGTACAGTCAATACCTTGTACACATGGTAGGCCCTGTCCAAGCTAAAGTCAATTCTAAACAGGAAAACACAAAAACATGCAGAGAAAATCCTATTTTTCCTTGTAGTATTGCGACCGTACATAATGGCCATCTCATAAGAATAACATCTGATCATCCTCCGAACCACTGCCACACATCCACGCCAATCTTTAACACTATAACCCCCTTCAGAGATGAAACCCTAAAACTCCTAGCCAATGAATCATTTCATGCTTCAGCAATTGGCACGATATCCAAATCATGGGTTGTTTGAAATTCCAAATGGTCCTCATCAGAAAGAATGCTACACGCAGTTTCCCCAAATATCGTGAATTGCCCATTGAAATTCCAAAACCCTTGTCTGTAAACGTCTGTTGCATTTACCATAAAAACACTCCTTCACAGGTTCCATCGCCTGCCCTCTCTTTTCGGCTAGTTACTATCGCTTAAAAGTAATGCAGGATCATATTTCAAAGGGGAAGCCTCCGAAATCAAGAAAATCTTGTTTGCTAATCCTTTTAGGATCCAGTTCTTTTCCTGACTGCTCAATACAGTGCAATTACCGCCTCTGTGTCAATACATGCGTAGTTTGATGTACCATATGGCTTCGCGGCATCTAAAAGATTCTGTTTAAAGTAAAACTGACATAGGAGATTTTTTCGATGTTGGCCCATCGCAATAAAGTTGGTTCCTTGTATGGTTGCTCCATTTTTGAAAAGGGAATGTACATATTTTTGCTGTTAGGTATTTATTAGTTTCGTGTGGATCCGATTCATATTCCTATTGAAACTTGTCAAATAAAATGTAACTCACTGGCAATAAAAACAGATAGAGGCAAAAGAAGGGAGCTGCAAGCAGCTCCCTATCCAATCCCATTCCAATACTGTTTCTCTGTTCAGACTACTAGTTGGCCAACACCATATCCAGATCGATCTCACAGGCAACAGTAGGCATGTCACTGCCCCAGTTCTCCAATACCTTGGGATGTATCTCACCGAATACACCAACCTTGGCCTCATCCAACATGATGGCGGCGCAACGCCCCTCAATGAAGCGATTGTCCTCCTCAAGAGAAGCAAGAGCATACTCCTTATCCAGGAAATACATCAGCGTATTAACAAGCGAAGAGACCTCGTTGAAGCCCATGACACTGTCGCTGCTGAGGAAACCCAGGTTGTTTCTGGTGACGGTGCCGCTATTGTCCGAATCATCCAAGAAGGCAACCTTACCCACTTCGAAGATATTGTGAGGAAAGGGAGCATGGGCTGAGACGCTCTCACTCTCCATCAGCGAAGGGATGATCGAAGGGCGTACCATCTCGTAGTTCTCACTCATCGGGTTGGCTATGGAGATGTATTGTTTCCCATCAACCTCCATGTTGGTTGCATACTCCCGCCTTGACCCAAGGTAGTTGTAAACCATCTCCTGGAAGCCCAGACCCACCATGATGTCCTTGACCTTACGTCCGAGTTCCTCGGCTGGTGTAAGGCGACCAACGGTGAAGTCCTGAGGCATTTCAGGCTCGAAGTTACCTAGGCCATATCCGATCATGATATCCTCAACCAGGTCAGCCGGATGGAGGAAGTCATTGCGGAACTCAGGCACGGTGGCATAGATGTTCCCATCCGAGTAAATGGCATAGATGCCCATCTTCTTCAGGGCGGCTACCGCTTGCTCCCCTGTCATCTTCTCCCCCAAAGTCTTATGGACCAATTGAAGAGAGCAGGATGCGGGCTCCTGGAAGTAGAAAGGAACGGTGATCTCCTTGCCGAAGGGAGTCTCTTCAGGATAGATGACCTTAACCGGGAGGATTTCAAAGCCCAGATCGCTCATATCGCAAGCCATGATGTTCGCAGCTAGAAGCATATCGTGCAGGTCGGTTCCGGAAAGCTCGATGAAGAGCTCCTCATCACCTATTTCAACCGCACCGATTCTTGCACTGTTGATGACCGGAGGAAACGAGAGGGCCTCGCCGTTGTCATCAGTGATGTAGGGGTAGAGAGGGCTGTCCGCTACGATGGGACCGTACTCCTTGCCTTTGGGGTGCTGGGTGCAGATTTCCCTAAGGGAAAGATTCTCACTCATTCCCAAGGGAACAAAACTTGTCGTATCTGGATCGACACCCTTGTAGTGCACAGGGTACTTGATCATGGATGAGCGGTAGATGCCCATTGCAATGGTCTTGCGTTTGCGGCCAAAGCTAGTGCATAGCTTCTCCTGGCTCTGGATAAGGGCCTCAAGATCATGTTCATCGATCTTGTGTCCCTGAGCGGCAAAGGCAATGCTGTAAGGCCTGACAGCAGAGACTGAACTGTGCACATGCACCTCACGTCCCTCATGGTCGAAGGTTTCGCTACTGGTCGAACAGAAGTCATAGAGAGGAGCCTCTATACCCCAGTAGGACTTCAAAAGGCGGGCAATACCCGCAGCTGACCAGAGGTCCGGGCGGTTGGTGTCATTGAGTTCGATCTTCAGCAGGTCATCCTCATGGCCATCAAGTTCAGCCTTCGCTACAGGGAGGATATCTTCCAACTGGCTATCGGTGAGGGTTTTTCCGAGCAAGCCGTAGAACAGCTTCTCCGAAGTTTCAATCTTAGGCATTAGTTTCCCCTCCTGGTTCGAACAGACTCGATGTTCGGGGTAAAAAGTTCGCGCAGGTCATTGAGACCGAGGTGCATCAGAGCCATCCGGTCAATTCCAAGACCCCAAGCAAGGACCGGCACATCAATTCCCAGCGCCTTGGTCACCTCAGGACGGAAGATACCACTTCCCCCAAGCTCGAACCAACCGAGTACAGGGTGCTTGATGTGCACCTCAATGGAGGGCTCGGTAAAAGGGAAGTAGCCGGGGACGTACCGGACCTCTTCAGCTCCGGCGATCTCCTCGGCGAACATCTTCAGAAGCCCGAGGAGAGTCTTCAGATTCACATCATTTCCGAGGACGATGCCCTCGGTCTGATAGAAGTCGGCGCCATGGGTGGCATCGACCTGGTCATAGCGGAAACAACGGGCGACACCGAAGTACTTTCCGGGGACCTTTGCATTGGGGAGCTGCTTTGCTGAGAGTACCGTCCCCTGGCTTCTGAGAACCTGGCGACGGGTGAACTCATGGTCAAAGGAGTATCCCCAACCACGGCTTCCGGTCTTCCACCCATCCTCATGAGTCTGGGCAACCTGACTGAGCCAAGGCTCCTCGATCTTCTTGCAGTGACGCGGTTCCTTCACATAGTAGACATCATGGATATCACGGGCACTGTGGAACTGAGGCATAAAGAGCGCATCGCCATTCCAGAACTCGTTCTCCACCAATGGGCCGTCGAACTCCTCGAATCCGAGGGCACAAAGCTTGTCCTTGACCCACTGCAGATAGTTTCCATAGGGATTGTGTCGGCCGGGGATAAGACGGGAAGTCGGGGCATTCAGTCCGTAAGGACGGAAAGTCCCGGTTTTCCAGCTCCCGCTCGAGAGCATCTCAGCGGTGACCGAGCCGAGCTCCTCACCGGTGATATTCCTTTCAAAGACAGCTTTACGGGCCAGATCGCCCTCTGGGGTAAGTTGGAAGACAAGATCTTCACGCTCTATCATCTTAAAGGGGGAATTTGCTGCACCCCGTTTCTTTGAAATCTTCTGCATCGCCTTCTTTTCCTCTTCGGAAAGGGAAGACTCGGCTATCTCACCATCGAGGCCTTTCGTGAGCAAGGATGCGGCAACTTCAATCTCCAGGGGAAGAAAATCCTTTTTCAAGGTGGCCTTGTTCTCTTCATTCATAAAGACAACATCAGATTTCGCAAGCTGACCAAAAGCAGATCCTATCTCACTTCTCTCCAACTCGAGCTCTTCGGCTATCTCAGGAAGAGTCTTTGGGCCTTTGGAAAGCAAACTGAAAATACGCTGGGCAGGAGTGCCCTTCGCCTGTTGTTCCTTTCCAAATTCTGTAAGTTCATAGAACACACCTTTTGTGCGGCTTGTTTCGATCAGGTACCCCTTGGCACTCAACCAGCTGAAAGCCTGGTTGCACTGCCCTACTTTGTAGTCAAGCTCCTCGACAATACGGTTCCCTGTGATATCTTGACCGAGGGAAACATGTCTAAGGAGGCGGACTTCCAGGGGATGTAAGTTCTTTACATCGATATCCATGCTGTTTTTACTCCTGTAAACCAACGCCGCAATGGTTGCGGCGCAGTTGTCACCATTCTAGCGGCTACAGGGAAAAAAGAAAAGGCTCTACAGGACGGAAAAGGCGGCGAACCGCGGTTACCACCTCATCTTTGGTGGGAACAACTTGTTTTTCAAGCTCAGGAGAGAAGGGAATCGGACTCTCCTTGCCACAGAGGCGGACAGGAGGAGCTACAAGACTTGAGAAGCTCTTCTCATCAGAGGTAACCAACGAAACCACCTCCGCACCATACCCTCCTGCCTCCGGGCTGTCATGCACGACAAGCAGGCGCCCGGTCTTCCGGACCGACCGGAGGATAGTATCCCTATCCATGGGTTTGATGGTTGCCAGGTCAATGACCTCGACGTCGATCTCATCCTGGGAACTGAGAATTGTAGCGGCGTTAAGACAGGTCATCACCGCATGGCTGTAGGAAACGATGGTAACATGAGTCCCCCGTTTCTTTACCACAGCCTTACCCAGAGGCATCAGGTAGTGCTCATCCCCCACAGGGCCCAGGTTGTTGTACAGGTGCTTGTTTTCAAAATAGAGCACCGGATTGTTACTGCGAATGGCACTCTTGAGCAGGGCCTTCGCGTCCCCAGGGCAAGAAGGGGCAACAATAATCAACCCCGGCACATTGCCAAACATGGCCTCAAGACTCTGGGTGTGCTGAGCGCCATGGCCGGTACCGCTGCCTATGGGCGAGCGCAACACCATCGGGCAGGAGAGCTGTCCTGCACTCATAAAGCGTGCTTTTGCAGCGTGATTGATAATGGGGTCACTGGCAAGGGTAGAGAAGTCGCCGTACATGATCTCCACTATCGGACGCAGTCCAAGCATGGCGGCTCCTACAGCAAGACCGGTAAAGGCCTCTTCACTGACTGGAGTCTCATGTAGCTGGCTAGGGTGTTTTTCATAGAGGGAACCGGTTACCTTGAAACAGCCCCCATACTGGCCGATGTCCTCCCCGATAAGATGCACAGCAGCATCACGGCCCATCTCCTCATCCATAGCTTCACGAATAGCCTCCCTATAGCTGATCCTGCGGGTGGTGATGCCATTCGGCAGCTGTGCTTCAGCCTCATCCTCAGGGGCGAACAGATATCCCATTGCCTGTTCGAGACTCAGGACCGAAGACCGCCTCTCCAAGGCGCCCCTGGCAGCCTCGTCAACCTGGGACATGGCATCAAGAATGATCGAAGCTACATCCTCTTCACTGAACAGGGAGCTCTCAACCATAGCCTTGCTGAAAAGGGCGATGGGTTCCCGCTGAAGCCAGAGGGACTCCTCTTCACGGCTCCTATAGACACAGCTGTCACTTTTAGAGTGACCGCACAGGCGATAGGTCTTCACTTCCAAAAAATAGGGACGACCTGTCCTCCTGATCTGGTCAACAGCCTTTTTCGCAGCCACATAGACAGCCTCAACGTCATTGCCATCGACCACCTCGTAGTCGATGTTATAGCCTTCAGCCCGTTTTGCTATCGCATCTGTACTGACCATCCTGTCACTTGAGGCGCTCATGCCATATCCGTTATTCTCGCAGAAAAAGAGCACGGGCAGATCCCAGACAGAGGCGAGGTTCATGCACTCATGTACCGAACCCCGACTGGTCGCCCCATCACCGAAGATGGCTACACTGATGGCTGGGCTACCTTGTTGCTTGAGGGCAAAGGCAAGGCCTGTAGCAAGGTTGACCCCGCTGCCTACCACTGCAGAGGATCCTGCATTGAAATGTTCGACATCGGTCATGTGCATCGAGCCGCCAAGGCCCTTGCAGATACCGTCTGAAGATCCGAACATCTCACTGAACATCTTCTGCTCGTCAGTACCACGGGCGATGGTGTGACCATGGCAACGGTGGGTCGGTACGATCCAGTCCCCCTGATCCAAGGCTAGAGAGAGGCCCGCTTGGGTTGCCTCCTGCCCGATGGAGAGATGGGTGGTGCCATGCATCTCCTTATGTTTGAAAAAGGTATCAATTCTCTCTTCAAAATGACGTGAACGAACCATTATGGAGAGCGCTTGGCGCGCCTGTTCCTTCGTAAAATGCATCTTTTGCTCCTTGGCAGGATGTAAAATCCTACCCTCTCAAGCCCTCTGGGCCAGAAGCTGTTCTATGTGTTGTATGACAGACTATTGGTTGGCAAGCACCTTGTCAATGAAACCTATGTAAACAGTATGGTAATCTCCGTCTTTATAGCGATTTTGCAGTTCGGGGACCACCAGATGGGACTTCTCCATCTGCATGACTGAAACCTTAGTGCAGGACAAAACCAGTGAAGCCTGCTTGAATGTGATCCTCTCTGCTCCGGTAGGCGAGAGGATGTACTCGGGAACAAGGCCGGTTGCAGCAATCTTGTCGTTTTCGCGGCCACTGTGCTGGCCACACCACTGAAGCGTATCCTTCATCCCAGGTTCCAAAAACGAACAGGTAAACCCTTCCGATTCCTCGAGGAACTTGTGAGTGTACCTGCTAGCCTTCACGTAGAGCGTTACGATGTTCCTTCCCCACAACACCCCCATAGATCCCCACGAAGCAGTCATGATATTGAAATTTTCAGGGCTGCCTGCTGTGATGAGAAACCCGTCCTTCCCTATGGCTGTAAAGGGATTCATCTCTAAAACATCTGCGGTTACTTCAACATACATGCTGGCCTCCTCATGGCATCTTCAGTGTAACTTCCGCCCACACCCCCGGTCAAGTGGCATGAATTTAAACTTCCACCCCCACCCTCCTCCAGAGCCTATCCAACATTGACACTCCCCTCTTTTTCGAGTATTCCTTACCATATACAGACATGGTACAAACAGGGAAGCCTGTTTCATTGAGGAGGCCCAATGCATGATTCCCTCGCGATCCCTGCTTTGACAGAGGATCTGGCACGTGTTCTCATAGATGCAGATACGATCGACCGCAGAGTCGACGAACTTGCAAGAAAAATCAGTTCAGATTACGCCGATAAGAAGGGAACCCTCCTATTGGTAGGAGTCTTAAAAGGCTCCTTCATTTTTATTGCAGATCTTGCCCGCAAGCTTTCGGTCAACCACGTGGTGGACTTCATAGCCCTCTCCTCCTACCAAGGGGACCAGAGCGGCAACGTCCGGCTCCTGATGGACACCCGAGAGAACATGAACAACAGGCATGTGCTCATCATTGAGGACATCCTGGACAGCGGGAACACCCTCGACTACCTTATTCGCAGTTTCAAGACCCGTAACCCCGCCTCGGTAAAGACAGCCGTCCTTCTGGACAAACCGGAGAGGCACTGTGTTCCCATCACCATTGACTATCTGGGATTCACCATCCCCGATGTCTGGGTCGTGGGGTACGGACTCGATTATAACGAACAGTATAGGACTCTCCCCTATATAGCAGAGATGTATCCACAAGCCTAAACGCCAAGGAGCGCAGAAAAATGGACAGTAAAAAGTTCTACGTCAGTTACAATTCGGTTCACAAGTTGGTGAAAAATCTAAGCAAGCAACTTATAGAGACCGGCTTTGACCCGGATGTGATCGTAGCAATCGGAAGTGGGGGGTTCATACCCGCCAGGATCATGAAGACCTTTATCAACCGCCCTATATATGCTGTGGGAATCTCTTACTACGGCCTTGATAACAAACATAAGGACCACCCCACTAAGATCCAGTGGATCGACGAAGTGCAGTCGCAGCTCATAGGCAAAAAGGTACTGCTCATTGACGAGGTTGACGATACCCGCGCCACACTGGCATACTGCGTAGGAGAACTGTTGAAGTTCAAGCCTGAGGAGATCGCAGTCCTTGTCCTGCACAACAAGCAGAAGGATAAGGATGTGGAGTTCCCCGCTGAGATAAAGCGTTACTTCGCCGGCCTGGACCTGGGCAATGTCTGGATCAAGTACCCTTGGGATGCTGAAGACATTGAAAAACACACCGAAAACGAAAAGATCATGCTTGAACAAGAAACCAAGGAGCGCACCTGATGAGTAACATTACATCGATTGTAGGGGCACAGTGGGGTGACGAGGGCAAAGGCCGCATAGTCGACTATCTTGCCGTCCATTCCGATATCGTAATCCGATTCCAGGGAGGGGACAATGCCGGACACACCGTCATCAACGAGCATGGCAAGTTTGCCCTGCACATCATCCCCAGCGGTATTTTCAACCCCAAAACCACCAATATCGTAGGTGCGGGGACTGTGGTCAACTTTGAGACCATGGCTACAGAGCTCGCCAGCATCGCTGAAAAGGGCGTTGAAGTGAACAATCTCTTCATCGATGTGCGTGCACACCTCATCATGCCCTACCACTGCATGCTCGACGGGGCCCAGGAACTGGCAAAAAGCCAGAAGATGCAGATAGGTACCACCAAGAGGGGCATCGGGCCTTGCTACAGTGACAAGGCTACCCGCTCAGGGATCAGAGCCGCCGACCTGCTGGATTTTGACCGCCTCAAGAATCGCCTTGAAATGGCACTGCCCCAGAAAAACCGCGAACTCTCCTACTTCGGACTTCCGGAGGTGACTCTCGATGAGATGCTCACTCTCTGCTCCAAATGGAAAGAGCAGTTCGGCGACAAGATCATCGATAGCGTCCCCTTGGTCCGCCAAGCGTACGAAGACAAGAAGAAAATCCTGCTTGAGGGCCAGCTTGGCATCATGCGCGACCTTGACTGGGGTATCTACCCCTACACCACCAGCAGCAACCCCACCGCAGGCGGCGCTACCAACGGAGCAGGAATTGCTCCCAGCAGGATCAGCGAAGTCATCGGCGTTGCAAAGGTCTACTCGACCAGTGTCGGCGGCGGTCCGTTCATGACCGAGCTCTTGGATGAGACCGGCAAGAAACTGCAGGATATCGGCAAGGAGTATGGTGCCACCACAGGGCGTCCTCGCCGCTGCGGCTGGTTCGATGCTGTTGCCGCTGATTTCTCCTGCTGGATAAACGGCTTTACCAGCGTGGCTCTTACCAAGCTCGACGTACTGGACAGCTTTGAAAAACTGAAGGTATGTGTCGCCTACAGGGTAAACGGGGAGATCATCAAGCATCTGCCTGAGACCGCCCTCCAGGAGATAGCAGAGCCCATCTACGAAGAGTACGACGGGTGGATGAGTGACACCACCAACGCTCGCAAGTGGGAAGACCTTCCCAAGAACGCCCAGATCTACTGCAAGCGCCTCTCCGAACTGATAGGTGCTCCCATCAAGTATATCTCGGTCGGACCTGAACGCGACCAGATAATAATCATGTAACGGTAAACCGAAGCTGCGGCCTGCAAAAAGCAGGCCGCCTTTCTTATCCCGCCCACCACCCCTATTTTGTGAAAACCTCTAGAAAAACAAAGAATCTTTTTCTAGGTTATTGACATATGCCGATAATACTTCTACGATAGAAGAAGTAATTGACATATGTCCGTAACTCCCCATACAGTGGGTATTCAGCCCCTCACTATGGGGGACACCTAAGAGAATCTTACGTAAGGAGCAACTGTGCCAAGACCAAGAAAATGGAGAAACGTCTGTAGTCTCCCACAATACAACAGGTTTGGCCCCCTCGGAGTTGGGGCGGGCCAAAGGGAAGCCATCACCATGAGCGTCGATGAGTACGAGACCATCCGTCTCATAGACATTGAAGGCTTTACCCAAGAGATGTGTTCCAAGCAGATGAATGTGGCAAGAACCACCGTACAGGGAATATATGAGGTGGCAAGAAGAAAAATTGCCGACGCCCTGGTTCATGGAAAAGTGTTGCTCATCGAGGGTGGGGAGTATCTGCTCTGTGATGAGGACGAACCCAGTTGTTTCAACGAACGGGGGTGCAGGCACCGCCGGAGACAGAACAGACAGTAACAGTACCGATACGAAAACATATATATCTGGAGGATTTTTAATGATCATAGCAATACCATCCGACAAGGACAGCCTTGATTCTGCCGTATGCGTCTCTTTCGGACGCGCTCCCTTTTACTGCCTCTACAACACAGAGACCGAGCAGAGCACATTTCTGGCAAACAGTGCAGCTGACAGCCCTGGAGGGGCAGGTATCAAGGCCGCACAGCTGCTAGTGGACAACAAGGCGAACATCGTCATAACCATCCGTTGCGGCGAGAATGCGGCAAAGGTTCTGGAACCTGCCGACATTACGCTATTCAAGGCCCTGAACCTGAGTGTCGCCGATAATATAGCGGCACATAAACAGGACAAGCTGGAACCTCTGAAGGAAGTCCATGCAGGCTACCACAATGGCCATTGAGCCGACTCTGGCCATCCTTAGCGGCAAGGGTGGTACCGGAAAGACTCTGCTCTCAGTCAACCTTGCATCTGTAGCCAAAGAGGCAACCTACATCGACTGTGATGTGGAGGAGCCTAACGGCAACCTCTTCTTCAACCCTACCCAGGAGTTCGGGAAGCTGGTCACCGTAAAGAAACCTGTCGTTGACGAAGCCCTATGCGACGGGTGCCACAAATGTGTGGACTTCTGTGCATTCAATGCATTGGCCCTTATCGGCAAACGCCTGATGATTTTTGATGAGATCTGCCACAGCTGTGGCGGATGCATCCACGTCTGTCCCCAAAAAGCTCTGAGCGAACAGGACCGCGCTGTGGGCGAGATGAGCATCGGACGCTCCGATTCGGTACGCAGCATCTCCGGCTCCATGAATATCGGCGAGAGTTCGGGGGTCCCCATCATCGAGGAACTACTCAAGCATAAAGGCGAGGACCTGACTATCATCGATGCTCCTCCCGGCAGCAGCTGCCTTGTCACCGAGAGTGTCCGCCTCGCTGATTTCTGCATCCTGATAGCCGAACCCACCACCTTCGGAGCGCATAACCTTGCAATGGTCCACGAGTTGGTCAGTTTGTTAGGCAAACCATACGCTGTTGTCCTGAACAAGGTTATGGAAGGCAAAAATCCCGCTGAGGAGTTCTGCATCAAGAACAATATCCCCATCATCGGAAGGATTCCCTTTGACAAGAAACTGGGAAGTCTGAACTCCGTAGGAAAGATAGCGAGCCGGGAGGAAAAGCACTACCGTGAGCTTTTCGCATCAATCCTGAGCAAAGCTCTCGCAAAGGTAAACCCATGAAACAACTACTGATCCTAAGCGGCAAGGGAGGTACCGGCAAGACTACCATCGCCAGTGCCTTCATCAGGCTTGCCCAAGCCAAGGCATATGCAGACTGTGATGTCGATGCCCCTAACCTCCATCTGGTAATGGCCCCTTTTCCAAACGAAAAGATCACTGACTATCATGGACTTGATAAGGCTGTGATCGATTCTTCCCGTTGTACCAACTGTGGTATCTGCCTTGATAATTGTCGCTTCCATGCGATCAAACTGCAGGACGGACAACACATAGTCGACCCAATCGCTTGCGAAGGGTGTACGCTTTGCGCATTCCTCTGCCCAGAGAAGGCGATCACCATGGTACAGGCCAAGGCTGGGGAGCTGAAGCTCTACAGCAATAAGGATGAGCATTTCTCCACAGCCACCCTATCCATGGGCAGCGGCACCACAGGACTGCTGGTGACCCAGGTGAAGAACCAGCTCAAGGAGGTTGCCGGAGAGACAGAGTTCGCCATCATAGATGGCTCTCCTGGGATCGGATGCCCAGTCATAGCCTCCCTAACAGGGGCGGACCTTGCCCTTGTGGTAGCGGAACCTTCAATCTCGGGAATCAGCGACATGAAGAGGATCATCCTGACAGCTGCCAAGCTGGGGGTACCCATAGCGGTCTGTATCAACAAGAGTGACACAAATGATGAGCTTTCAGCCAAGATCGAGTCGTTTTGTTGGAAAGAGGGGATTTTCTTTGTAGGAAAGATACCCTTTGACCCGATGGCGATCCAAGCGGTCAATGAAGGCAAGACCATCATTGACTATGCTTGCGACAGCGGCACAGCAGTTCGACAGGTCTACGCCAAGACTCTTCAGATGCTGAAGGAGACAATACGAAGATGAAGATTACCGCCCTCGTAGAGAACACCTCCTGTAAGGAAGGAATCGCCTCCGAACACGGACTCTCGCTTTTTATTGAAACCAAGGGCAAGACAATCCTCTTCGATACCGGAGCGTCTTCCATGTTTGCAAAGAATGCAGAGCTCCTCCAAGTCGACATTGCCAAGGTCGACTTGGCCATCCTCTCCCATGGCCATTATGACCATAGCGGGGGCATCGGGACATTCCTCAAGAAGAACAGCACAGCTCCCATCTACATAAGAAAGGCTGCCTTTGGTCCCTTCTACTCCCAGCGCGAAGGGGGAGAGTACGCATTCATCGGCATCGACAAGGAGCTCCTGTCGAACAATCGTGTCATCTTCAGTGCGGCAGAGACCCCTATTGGAGAGGGGATATCCCTTTTCTCCAATGTAAAGGGCAAACGTCTCTTCCCCACAGGAAACAAGAGCCTGCTCGAAAAGACCCGGGACGGCTATATCCAGGATGACTTCTCCCATGAACAGAACCTAGTCATCAGGGAGGACGGGATAAGCCTTCTGGTCAGCGGATGTTCCCACAAGGGCATAGTCAACATTGTAGATCAGTTTTACAACCTGTACGGACACTACCCTACCCATGTCATCGGAGGTTTTCACCTCTACAACCACAGGACGGGAGAACCTGAAAACGAAGAGACCTTACGGGCAATAGCAGAGGCGCTGCTGAGCAGCGGAGCCACCTACTACACCTGCCACTGTACGGGAGAGGATAACTACAACGCCTTGCGCGCCCATATGGGTGACAAGGTGCACTATCTCTCTGGTGGGAAAATCTTAAAATTGGAGTCAGTACAATGAACAACGAGCAAGAAGAGTTTGAATTTCGTGCAAAACCTCACAAGTTGAGCAACATCGCCCATATCGTAGCGGTAGTCAGTGGCAAGGGCGGGGTCGGCAAGTCTCTAGTGACTTCCATGCTCGCTTCCTCCATGCAGAAAAAAGGGTACAGGTGTGCCATCCTTGATGCTGACATTACAGGCCCTTCCATTCCCAAGGCCTTTGGCCTGAGCAAGAAGGCGACAGGACAAGAGGGCTCCATCATGCCGGAGATCACCGGCAGCGGCATCAAGGTTATCTCCATAAACATGTTGTTGGAGGACGAGGGGCAGGCTGTTGTCTGGAGAGGCCCCCTCATCGCGAATGCAGTGAAGATGTTCTACACCGATGTCGTCTGGGGAGAGCTAGACTACCTGTTTGTCGATATGCCACCCGGGACTGGGGATGTCCCCCTTACAGTGTTCCAGTCACTTCCTGTAGACGGGATAGTCATGGTGACCTCCCCCCAGGAACTGGTCTCCATGATAGTATCCAAAGCTGTGAATATGGCACAGCTGATGAATATCCCTATCCTGGGGTTAGTGGAGAACCTCTCCTACTTCCTCTGTCCCGACAACAACAAAGAGTATCAGGTGTTCGGCGAGAGTCATATCGAGGCGATCGCTGAAAAGCACAACCTCGAGGTCCTGGCAAAAATGCCTATCGATCCTAAAATCAGTGAGGCTTGCGATAGGGGCCTCATAGAGAAATACGACGTTCCCCATTTGGAGGGCGTAACTAAAAAACTAGAGAATTTGGAGTAACCTATGTTGAAAATTGCAGTAGCGAGCGACAACAAGAGCGTATCGGGCCACTTTGGGCATTGTCAGACCTTTGAGATATTTGAAACTGACAAGGGTAAGATCCTCAGTGAAACTTCAGTAGGGAACCCCGGGCACAAGCCTGGTTTCCTGCCCAACTTCCTCAATGACATGGGCGTAAACGTCATTATCAGCGGTGGGATGGGTGGCGGTGCTGTTGAGATCTTCAACGAGCACAACATCGAGGTCATCGTAGGTGCACAGGGCAAGGCCAAGGATATGGCAGAGGCTTATCTCAAGGGCGAGCTGAAAAGCACCGGAAGCGTCTGCCACGATCATCAGCATGCAGACGAGTAAAAGAGTACCGGCATGACCAAGCGCCTCTTGTAAAGGAGCCGTGATGATCAAAGAAAAAAAGGTTGTTCCCTTAGAGAGGAACAACCTTTTTTTCTTTGATCCAAGACCTGGCATCCCGACATTTAGCGTGAGACTGCGTCTCTCTTCAAAGAGCTCGCATGCTCGCCGCCGATGATGGAAAGGCTTGCATTTCCCTCAATCTCACGGGACTTCCCAACCTCAAAGGTTGAGTAGGTTATGCCGCAATCCTCTGCAAACGAGAGACAACGCCCCATGCTGTCATTCACATGGGAGGGCTTATGGGCGTCACTGTTGCAGATCACTTTGACTGACGTCTCAGAAGCGAGTTTCCAGAACTCATGATGAGGGTAGGCGTATCTTGTCCCTCCGGATGTTTTGACAAGCCCCTTTCGCATCCCATTGCCATTGATCTCCAAGGCGACATCATTGGCGATGGCACACTCTATGATGTCCTTCGAACAGGCGATGGTCTCCTCATCCCAAGAGTGATAGGAGTGGCAGAACAGGTCAGGGTGTGCACCAAACAGGAAAAGTCCGCTCTCGATACCCTCCAAATAGAGTTTGGTATAGGCAAAGAGATCCTCCTTGGAGATGGGATACCAGAACAGGGAGTACTCCTCATCATTGGCCAGGGAGAGCTCATGCACTGCAAAGAAAAGATAATCGACCTGCTGTTGCAACTCCTTGTAGTAGGAGTGATATTGCGGCAGATAGTCGCATTCGAAGCCACGGAGGATCTCCAGCTTTCCTGCATACCTCTCCTTGGTGTCGATGCAATCCTTGTTGTAGGACTCCAACATCGAATAGGGCATGCGGCTTACGGCCCAACGGTTGTCGGGTACAGGACAGTGTTCGCTCATCCCGAGCAGGTGCAACCCCTGTTCCAGGCCCTTTTCAGCATATTCGGCGATTTCTCCCGATCCGTGTCCACAATAGTGGCTATGTGTATGGAGGTTCACCACCTCCTGGGTATAGGTTTGTATATTCATATTCTATAGATACATAGTATCGTATATTAACGAAAATTGTTCAACACGGGTTGCGATAGTATTCACCAGGAAACCAATGAGGTGCAGGCGGTTCATACCGCTACGAGCACTCATCTGAAGGCATCTGGACAACATTCACTCATCGCTAACAATCTTGATCAGAGATCTCTTCTGTCATAGAAATATACCTGCTATCGCAAGGCAGGGGAGGCACTGGTGCACAACAGTCTGAAATGTGCCAGTCCTTTAGGGGGCGTGCAAAGAATGAAGCTTGATATGAGGGGGATGGCCCTCAGGACAAGAGAGTCAGGAGGGAAAGGTCTTTCGGTTCAGCTCGTTGGCCAAGGCCGCTCCAAGGATCAGGCACCCCCCTACAAGCTGCAGGGCCGTGATGCTCTCATGGAGGATTGCAAAAGAGAGTACGACTGCTACTATCGGGTCGATGTAGCTCAAGATCGCAACCTGCTGGCCCCTGAGGTGGGCAAGGGCTGAAAAATAGAGGTAGTACATGATCCCTGTATGGACAACGCCCAAAACGAGGAGATTCACCAATCCAAATACTTGAAGTTCCATGATATGAAACCCTCTGGTCAGATAGGTATAGGGAAGCAAGACAACAATGGCGGAAGCAAATTGAATCCAAGTCCTCGTCAAGCCTTCAATCTCGCCGGTAGCCTTGTTGGTCAATATGACCAGGGCATAGAGCACAGCGGCACCCAGGCCGTAGAGCACCCCGATAAAATCATTTGACCCCCCGCCGCTCACCCCTATGATCAGGACAATCCCGGCGGAGGAGAGAGTGAAACAGATGATCTGCTTGGTATCAAGACGCTCCTTGAACACGACAAAACTGCCGACGACCATTATTGTCGGGGCGAAATAGTAACTCAGTGTCGCTAGTGCCACACTGGTGAATCGGAAGGCTTCAAAGAGGAGGAGCCAATTGAATCCCATCGCCATACCTGAAAAAATCAGTTTCCCAAGCTTGTCCCTATGCTTTGACAAACCCCGAAATTTTCCATGTGTCAGCATAAACAGAGAGAGGACCAGGAACGCTATGACACCCCGCCAAAATGCAATTTCGGCAGATGACAGGGGAATGTTCCGGACGAAAACGCCGATAGTGCCAAAAGTGACCATGGCTGTGATGATTTGCAAGCGCGCCACGACACGCGCTCTTTCCCTATGTGTAGACATTGGACTTAGGATATACGGAATACGGGAAACAGGAAAGAGTCTGTATATCCCTTGCATTCTTTATTCCGTTTCATCATGCTCCATTGCCTTTGCTCCCTACTCGTATTAGCTTATAGGAAGAGAGGCCAAAGATGAATAAAAAACAGGATACAGCGACCTTAGCCGGTTTGCTCTCTGAGATTGCAACCGATATTTCACAAACCTGCTCCACCAGAAGCAGCCTCATAAGCATCTACATGGGACCTAGCCTCTCCCAGACACATCTGGCGCTGTTCAGGCCGATCCTTTTGGAGAACTATGCGTTTTTCTGCTCGCTGACTGACAATGCCGAACTGCAAGGATCGCTGCTAAGCGAGGCTGCAGAGATAGCCATTAGCCTGGGTCTCGAGGCAGAGGGGTTTCTAGAGGCACGAACAAAGCAATACGCCGACTCTCCAGATCCCTCTGCACTCTACAGTGAACTCTGCAGGTTTGTAATCCAGAATAAGGCCAACAGCACCAAGGGCAAACCGGTCATGGAAGATATCCCGGATATCTTTGAAAACAATACACAACTCGCCATACAACTGGGGGAGAAAAGGTTGAGGGAAGCAGCAGGTTCCTTCTAAATAAACATATGCAAGGAAATAAATTGCTCTAATTTATAAAAATACTATCCTTTTTACCCTTTTTTGTCTCCCATGTTATTGACTCACAGGAAGAAATACCCAATTATGGGACTACATTTCGAAGGTTGTAAGGAGACGAACGATGGCCATGCAATTCAGCAAATACATACTTCTCCTTGCTATTCCAGCCTAAAAACCAATTGTGCCGTGCCTTGTCTTCAAGGCCTCTTTTCCAACCACCGATCCAGGGTATGGCGTATGTTGTCCTGGACGGGCAGAATCCATGGTAGAGGAGGTTTTGCTATGAGCAGACCTACCAACAAACACCTTTTTATCTCTATAGTGCTATTCGTCTTGACCATCTTCCTTTTCTCCGGATGCAGCAAAGCTGACACCAGCAGCAAGAATCCCACAAAAAGCAAGAAGCTGTATGTCTACAACTGGTCATACTACACTCCGGACTCAGTGATCGAAGCGTTCGAAAAAGAGTATGGGGTAGATGTGGTCCTCGACTACTTCGCCTCCAACGAGGAGATGTTCGCAAAGCTCAAGGCCAGCGGCAACGCGGGCTACGACATCATCTTCCCTTCAGGGGACTATGTCTCCATCATGATGCATGAGGGGATGCTTGAGAAAATTGACACCTCCAAGATCCCTAACTTGGAATACATCACCCCCCTGGCCATCGAGAAGGCGACCTATGACCCTACAATGGAGTATTCGGTACCCTATTACTTGGGAGCTTCCGGTATTGCTGTGAACAAGAAGATGGTCAAGGAGTATGAGAAATCCTGGAATATCTTCTCAAACAAGAAGTTTGCCGACCGCATGGTGATGATGGATGATATGCGCGAAGTCCTCGGTGATGCCTTGGCCTACCTTGGCTATTCGGTCAACACCACCAGTGCCGAGGAGCTTGAGGAAGCACGTGTCCTGGTCAATACCAAATGGAAGCCCAACCTTGTAAAGTTTGATGCCGAGGGGTTTGCCAAAGGCTTTGCCTCTGGTGAGTATTGGGTGGCACACGGATATGCAGAGGCCATATTCGAAGAGCTTCCTGAAGAGAAATGGGCCAATGTGGACTTTTTCCTTCCCCTCGATGGAGGCCCGATGTATATCGACTCGATGTGTATCCCCAAGGGTGCCCGAAACTACGAGCTAGCCCTGCTCTTCATAAACTTCATTCACCAGCCTGAGAACTATGCACAGTTCCTGGACCGGTTCCACTTCCCCGCCTCAGTCAACACCGCTGCCGAACAGTTCACCACCACCACACCGTTCTACACGGTCGACATGTTGAAGAACTATGAACTGAAAGATGACTTGGGAACCAGCCTGGATAGGTACAATAAGGCTTGGGAGAGCATCAGGTATATAAATTAGGACTCATTGACCTAGAGGAAAATGCAGGGTACATTCATGGGTAAGCGAGGCATCTATGAGCAGCTATACCCATGAAACCTACATTTCCCCCTTTACCTGGCGCTACGGCAGCACTGCCATGAGAGCTCTTTTCAGCGAAGAGGAGAAGCGCCGCATCCTACGGCAGATCTGGATCGCCTTGGCGACTGCACAGAAGAAGGCAGGCCTGGTGACAGAGGAGCAGCTTTCCGAGCTCATCAGGCACAAGGACGATATCGACATCGAACGCGCATCGGAGATCGAGGCTGAGATCCATCACGATCTGATGGCCGAAATAAAATGCTATGCCGAGCAGTGTCCCCTAGGGGGGAGCATCATCCACCTCGGGGCAACAAGCATGGACGTCCTGGACAATATGGACGCCCTTCGTCTCAGACGAGCCGTCAACCTTATCATCGAACAGACCAAAATATTACTGAAAGCCTTCCTCGAAAAAATGGAAGCATATGCTGATATGCCTTGCATGGCCTTTACCCATATACAACCAGCTGAACCTACCACGACAGGCTACCGTTTTGCCCAGACTGCCCAAGACCTTGTTGAGGACCTAGAGGCACTAAAGCTTGTCTCTGAGAACATCAGGGGTAAAGGGATCAAAGGGGCTGTGGGAACCAGTGCCAGCTACACTGAGCTGCTCAGGGGACGGGGCATGACATCCTTCGAACTGGAAGCTGAGGTGATGGGGAGCATCGGCCTGAAGAGCTTCACCGCGGCTACCCAGGTCTATCCTCGCAAGCAGGACTGGAGAATCGTCACCGCCCTTTCAGGCCTCTGCTGTACGCTGTACAAGTTTGCCTTGGATTTCAGGCTCCTGCAAAGTCCTCCCATCGGGGAGTGGAGCGAACCGTTCGGCTCCAAGCAGGTGGGCTCGTCGGCGATGCCGTTCAAACGCAACCCCATCAACTGTGAAAAGGTCGACAGCCTCTGTCGCTTTGTCTCGAGCCAGAGCGAAGTGCTCTGGCAGAACGCCGCATCCACTATGTTGGAAAGGACCCTCGATGACAGTGCAAACAGGCGTGTCATCTTGCCAGAGTGCTTTTTGGCGACCGATGAGATCCTAAGCACCACAACAAAGGTGGTGAAAGGGATGCAGATACACGAGAGCGGGGTCAGGAGAAATCTTGCCACCTATGGTATCTTTGCAGCGAGCGAACGTCTGCTGATGGAGTTGGGTAGAAAAGGTGCGAACCGACAGGAGATGCATGAGCTCATCCGCCACTACAGTCTCAAGGCCTGGGCCGAGGTGCAGGAAGGTGAGCCCAATACCCTCGCCCGGATGCTCAGCTGCGACAAGACCATCCTCTCCTTCATGCAGGAGAGTGAGGTGCTAACCTCCCTCAATGCAGAGGAGTATGTGGGTGATGCGCCTGCGAGGACCAGGATGATCATAGATGAGGTGAAGGCAGCCCTTAGGTGATGTAGATCAGGCCGGCGAAGATGAAGTAATAGATGCCCATCCTAACGTACCGGACCAGGCTGCCCAATAGGAACAGGTGGGGCTTGAGTTTAACAGCCCCTGCTACAGTGCAGATGGTCGAGAAGGGAAGAGGCGTGAGGCCGCTGACAACTATCGCCCATACCCCGTATTTGTTAATCAGCACTTCAGCATGGGTGCCCGATACTTTCATGACCCACCGTTTGATGGGTGGGATCAGTCCCACCAGCCTGCCTATCAGGTAGGCACTTACCGCTCCGGCTACTGAGCTTGTCCCCATGACAAGGATTGCTTTAAACGGACTCCAAGCCATGACAAATGCCCAGATGAAATCAACAGAGAGAGGCAACACCAACAAGTCTACCAGGTAGACATATAAGGCGACTCCCTGAACCCCAAAATCCAGGATAAACTGTTTTAAGACCTCAGACTCCCCTAAGGGCGTAAAAGTGATGAGTTTTATCACCAACAGATAGAGGGCTAGAATTGTCACGGTAAAGGTGAGGGTCCTCCTCATGAGTACTTTTACGTTGAGCGTCCCATCTTCAAGCAAGTAACTCTCTTTTGAGAAAAGGCTCCTGACCCAATTAATTATTTTCATAGACTACCTTGGTAAATGCTGAGAAGAAGGTTTTCGGCATCCCTATGCCAACCCCTTGGAAAAGGGTTTCCCTTCCTCCCCCCTTTCCTGAAACGGGTGCTAATATCTGTTTTTTCATTGTGTTGAAATCCAACAGCGCTGAAGCTTTTCCGCCGAGCCCCACAAGCCAGAGCAACTTGTCCTTCTCCACTTTCGCCGCACAGAGGACCATGTCCTCCATCCGGGAAAAAGCTGAAGCCACCTGCTTCATATCGATATCCTCCTCCACTTCCCAAAGGACAACGGGGATACCATCGATCTGATCAGCTTTCCCTGCCAGGGACTCCAACATCAGGGAAGCCACCCTCTCTGACTTTTTACCCAGGAGATACCTATCCTGGCCCACCTGCTCCATAAAGAGCTTCTCAACTTCAAGCAGGGTCTCCTTCCGGGCAGAGTGCAAGGTGCAGAGCTGGTCCACTAGGGCACGATTTTCCCGTATGGAGGAGAGGGCCTCGTCTCCGACTGAGAAGATGAGGCGCACATGGCCACGGAGCTTCTCCTGCCCTTCATACTGGAACAGTACGGCTTCACGGGTATTTGCAAGATGCAACCCTGCGCAGGCTATAACATCAACATCTTCTATTTCTACCAGGCGGATAGTCTCATCTGCTACCTTGATGGAGCGTCTTAAAGACATCTTATGGGCTGTCTCTTGTGTTTCCTCCCTATAATGGAGGGGGTGACCCTCTCGAATGTTCCGGTTGACCAGATCTTCCAAGGCGTAACACTCCCTCTGGGGGATTTCATCCCGGTCAGTCTCTATGGTAAGGATCTTTTCCCCTTGGTGCACACTCACCGTTCCTATGGAAAAGCTGGAGTGCAGGATACCGCTGGCTATATGCTGGGCAGTGTGCATCTGCATGTAGTGGTAGCGGTGGTCCCAGTCCAATTCTATCAGGACAGAGTCTCCAACTGCAAAAGTCGGATTCTCCACCTTGTGCAGGATTGCCCCTTCCTCTCCCTTTACGGTATCCAGTAGGGTTGAACCACCAATCGTACCCCTGTCTCCACTCTGCCCTCCCCCTTCAGGATAGCAGATGGTCTGGTCGAGGATCACCCCGTCATCAAGGATGGCGAGGACAGTGGCTTCTAGGGTTTTCAGATAGGGTTCTTCATAATATACAGGCCTTGAATTCATGATACTTCCTTAATCAATCCGATGCATGCTCAGATGGTCTTCCACTGGCAATGCGGTTTTCGCTACCGGTAGTTGGAAATTGAACTTGATGGCAACCAGGCGAATGATGAAGACCACCATGGTGGTGATCAGAAACTTGGGCAGCAGGCTCAGAGCCGTCATGTTCAACAAAAGATAGGCTATACCTCCCAGCAAGGACGCAGTGGCATAGAAATCACTGGTAAGGACCGTTGGGACTGACCGGCTCATGATATCCCTTACCATGCCGCCGCCTACTGCAGTAAAGACACCACAAAGCAACTGTCCCACAGGCCCCATCCCATATAGTGCACCTTTGGCCATGCCGATGGCGGTAAACACTCCCAAGCCCAAGGCATCGGAGAAGAGTATGACCCTCCACCTGCCTACAAATTTTGGTGCGAGGAAGAAAACAGCCAGGCCGGTAGCTACGCATAGTATAATATACGAACTGTTTGTCAAAGCGGCAACAGGAGTTGCCCCTATAACCATGTCCCTGAACATCCCTCCCCCACACCCAACGGTGCAGGCGAAGACCACAACACCTAGGATGTCGAGTTTGCAACGAACACCTTTCACTGCACCTGTTACAGCGAAGATGAAGGTACCGAAGAGGTCAAAACCATATATTATCGTGTGTTCCATTACCATGGGTTGAGAGTATCACCAATGGCTGACTTGTCCAAGAGAGAGAAGTTGGCTATCTTAGTAAAAGTTGGGAGGAGTATACAATGGCCATTATCAAATCAGCATGGGAACTCGCTTTGGAAAAAACCGCATCTTTAGAGGTTGATCCGGTAAAAATAAAGCAGGAACAGAAAATCAAGGAAGGCAGACAGCTTGCCGCCACCTTCCTGATGGATATCGATGTCAAAAAAGAGGATATCCAGAAGAAATATGATGCGTATCCAAAAGAGGAAAAGCAAAGTGTCAAAGAGGGTATGGCCCTTACACTGCTCAACAATCTCGCTCTTCCCAGAACGCCCCTCTTCAAGGAGTCATTTCCAACGCTGCTTGCCTTGGGATCCATCGTTGCAGAGGGTGATGAGCAGATCACCAGCCTGTTGTCTCAAGTTGAAGGGTTCTTCTCCCAGTACCTCCAGAACCAGGAGGATCTCATCACACGGATGAAGGAGCAGTTCGCCCCTCACCTCGAACAGAAGCAGGCGCAGTTGCGCCAGCAGTACGGACCCAACTTCGTCCTCCATCCTGAACAGGATCCGGAGTTCATGAAGCTTTTGGACAAGAACCTGCTTCAGCTGGACGAGCAGTACAACGGTATCCTAGACCAGGCGAAGGACCAGATAAAAGAGTTGTTGAAGATAGATTGACTTGAGAATGATCTGGAATCATACAACCGAGAGAAGGGGTCCGAAAGGACCTCTTCTTACCACTAAACACTCGATCATCATGTACCTTACAACCCCTACTTTCCAAACGGGCCGATGGGTTTGCTTATTCAGGAACACCTCCTCTATTTTCGGCCTGTGTCCAGGCATATTCGCAATTTCAGATTGATAATCCTCGTTGTCTTAGGACAAGTTTGGCCGCCTGTTTCCAGGCGGCCAACTATCAATTCACAAATAAACCCTATTTCCAGTACTTCTCCATCCTCTTAACCAAGGAAACCCTGTAGGCCTCCCAGTCAGTGATGGGTTGCTGGGCAAGGCCCTCTTCGCATGCGGCCTTTGCAACTGCAACAGCCTCATACTCGATTACCCTTGGATCAAAAGGCTTGGGAACAATATAGTTTCTGCCGAAGCTGAACTTCACACCACCATAGGCCTTGGCTACAGACTCGGGAACTGGTTCCTTTGCCAGCTGGGCAAGAGCCTTGGCTGCTGCCATCTTCATGCCTTCGCTGATGATGACTGAACGTACGTCCATAGCACCACGGAAGATGAAGGGGAATCCCAGCACGTTGTTGATCTGGTTGGGATAATCACTTCTTCCGGTCGCCATGATGAGGTCGCTTCTGGTGGACATGGCCAACTCGTAGTCAATCTCAGGATTGGGGTTGGACATGGCAAAGACAACAGGGTCCCTATCCATGGAAAGCAACATCTCAGGAGTCACACAGTCAGCGACTGAAAGGCCCATGAAGACATCGGCATTGACCATTGCGTCAGCAAGGGTGCGTGCATCGGTTTCCCGTGCAAATTCCATCTTTTCAGGGGTCATTCCAGCAGTTCTGCCCTTATAGACAACACCTTTGCTGTCACACATGAGGATATTCTCATGTTTGGCACCTGCGGCAACAAACATCTTGGCACAGGAGATGCCAGCAGCACCGGCTCCGTTCACCACGATCTTGATATCCTCAATCTTCTTCTCGACGATCTCACAGCAGTTCATCAGGCCGGCGGTGGCGATGATGGCAGTACCGTGCTGGTCGTCATGGAAAATGGGGATATTACAGCTCTTGATAAGCTCCTGCTCGATCTTAAAACACTCAGGGCTCTTGATGTCCTCGAGGTTCACTCCACCGAAGGTAGGGCTGAGGGCCTTTACCATTTCAATGATCTTATCAGGATCTTTTTCATCTATTTCAAGGTCAAACACATCAATATCTGCAAATCTCTTGAACAGAACGCCCTTTCCTTCCATCACAGGCTTACTGGCAAGCGGGCCACGGTCACCAAGACCGAGGATAGCAGTACCATTGGAAATGACGGCTACCAGATTACCCTTGGAAGTATACTTGTATGCATCCTCAGGGTTCTCTTCAATGGCGAGTACTACCTTAGCCACACCAGGAGTGTAGGCAAGGCCCAGATCATCAGCGGTCTTGCAAGGTTTTGACGGTTCAACCGACACCTTTCCTGGGACCCCATCAAGGCAGTGGTATTCCAGTGCCCTTCTCTTCAATTCATCTTGGTTTTGCATTACCAGATTCTCCTTCTTCGTTTCGGTTATTTATTTTCAAAATCCCACTTGTAATCCATCTTGAAGCGGTCACGCAGGGTAATCATTACCTTCTGCAAAGATGGAGGAACGGGACAACCATGTTCCTTGCGGAACTGCCAGGCGAGGTACTCCTTTTCACCAGCTGTGAAAATGTAGTCTTCCCCTGGAGCCTTCTTACTCGCCCTAAGCTCACGGCAGATGGTTCCTGCTATGCGCTTGAAGGTCTCAACGCCCATGAAGTGCTCTGGATCGATTGCGATAAAGAAATGCCCAAGAGGATACGGGATCGCGTTGTGCTCTTCATCGAAACCGTTGAGGGCCTTCATCCAAGCGCCATCCTGCAAGGCTGCAGAGAGGATCTCCACTACAGTCGCATAACCAAAGCCCTTGTAGCCACCGGTAACATCACCGATTCCTCCTAGAGGAGTGAGGGCTGCCTTACCGGTTGTAAGGTCCTTAAGCACCTGGATCGTATCAGTCCTGGTCTTCCCTTCATTATCGAGGACCCAACCTTCAGGCAGTTCTTTTCCTGCTCTTCCATACACTTCGATCTTGCCTCTCTGACTTACAGAGGTGGCGCAGTCGAGTACAAAGGGGAACTCTTCATCAGTAGGGATACCAAAAGTAAGGGGGTTGGTCCCCAGCATGTTCTCCACACCAAATGTGGGGGCGATGGAGGGTCTTGCGTTGGTTCCTGTAACTCCGATCATTCCGGCATCAGTTGCCATGGTGGCGAAGTAACCGGCAATGCCGTAGTGGTTGGAGTTGCGTACAGCAACCATACCAATACCATACTTCTTTGCCTTTTCAATGGCCATCTCCATGGCCTTGTGTCCGACCACGTGGCCCATGCCGTTGTTTCCATCGAGTACTGCAGTGGCCTTGCTGTCCTTAAGCACGTCGATCTTGGTGACAGGGTTCATGATGCCGATATCGATGCGATCGATATAGATCGGCTTCAGGCGTCCGATACCATGACTGTCGATACCACGCTTGTCACTTTGGATCAGGACATCACCAATGATCTTCGCATCTGGGGCGGGAACCCCTGCGTGCACCAATGCCTCTTCCATGAACTTTTCCAGTTCAGAAAATCCTACCCATGCACAATCGGCATAGCCTTTTGCATACTCATCCATAAATTTCATATGTTCCTCCTACTCTTGCATATCCGCTATCACTATAGTAAGCCCTTCCGGGGTCTCTATCTGATCCATTAATTGCCCACCTTTCTTGTCCGTGACCAATACGTCAACGCGGTCAAGGGAGATGGTTTTGAAATTCGAAACTACTCCGATCTTATTGCTGGCCGCCACTACGATAACTTTTCCGACAGTGTGCTCTATCATGGCACGGGTGGTCTCAGCCTCCTCCAGGATAGGGGTGGTAAGTCCTGCGGTCGGAGAGAAGCCATCGACGCCGATAATAGCCTTGTTGGCATAGACCTCCGAGACCAGAAGTGAGGAGAGCGACCCCGAAACAGAGTGGGAACGGGGGCGATATACGCCTCCAGCCAAAATGAGACGGATATGCTCAAACTCCTTGCACAGCCAGGGAGCATCGATGTTATTGGTTACTATGGTTAGTTTCTTGCCAAGGGCGGCAACACAGCGAATGACTTCCAAGGTGGTTGACCCACTGTTGATATACAGGGTGTCCCCCTCCTCAACCATTTTGGCCACCGCTGCGCCTATCGCTGCCTTTTCAAGGGGAAATTCAGAAGCTTTCTGCAGGTAATCAGGCTCGATGGGAAGATTCCTACGGGCGGTAGCACCACCATGGGTACGTTCGACCAGGCCTTTTTTGGCCAGCTGGTCCAGATCTCGCCTGATGGTAAGCTCACTCACCGACAACTCTTCTGCGAGTCCACCTACATTGACAGTCCCGTTCTCTTCGATCAAGGAGAGAATATACTGGTGTCTGCCTGCAGGAATGGTTGTCATCTGATACTCCAATGAATGTTTTTGAACTTTTCTGCTTCCATACCTATAATACAATCATAAACATTCAAATGTCAATGCAGAAACTTCCTTCTTGTACAGAAAGAAGTACCAAACAAGCAGATATCTTCATCACTAGGAGAAAAGTAAGAGAAGCACGTGGCTTTTCATGAAGAGAGAGGGTACCCTTTTGAGAAAATTGTGGATTTTTAGTTTGAACATTGAAGACAGGGGCTGTTTTGCCTCTGCAGGTGAATAGGCACCCTCCCGTACAAAGGAAAAAAACGAACCGATACAGGAGCCTTTACCTAAAAATAGTAATAGACGGATGGGGAATAAAACCCATAGGAGGGGAAATTCACAGCAGAACCAAACGACAAGCCAAAATAAGCGGAGAGATTGGCTGAAAAGCCAGGATGACGCTTCGAATCGACCAGATGAAGAAGGGTTATATCGCCAAAGGCGCCTGTGATAATACCCAAATCCCACCGTTCGCTACCAGCAAGCCTAAACCTTGCACCCACATCCAAGCCTACTCCAAGCTGTTGTTCAAGAAAACTCGTTGGTTGAGAAACTTCACTAACCTGATAAGAAGGCCCTATCGCAAGATACCCTACCACGCCTCCAGCCAGGACGGTGTTGAAGGCGGGGCCCATAAATGCATGCATTCCCACAAAGGCAGGGTCAGCATCAACAGAGAAGGATATTCCCATGTGGGTAGCAATACCCACATGGGCACTTCCTGGAAAAGCAAACCATGAGAAATTATATCCAAGGGCATCGGCAGTTCCACTGTTGAGCGGCTTTTCCGAATTATATGACCAGTCATAGGTAATTGAACTGTTAAGCCAGCTTTCAGGCATGGCGGCAAATACAGAACCACTGATGAGAAGAAAGATAAGCAGCAGGGAAAAGAACTTCTTAGCCACGGCAGACTCCTTTATCAGGCGTTAAGAATTATCTCTTGATTATCGTAAAGAAAACTGGTATGGTCAACATTGTCCTAAACATGGTGCCATACCCAAGCGGTAAGGGATAGGTCTGCAAAACCTTCATGCATCGGTTCGAATCCGATTGGCACCTCTAACAGCCGCTGAGCGATCAGCGGCTGTTCCTATTTTGAGATAGATTCAAATATCCGATACTATCGGATACCAGGCAGTAATCGTAAACTGCAGGAAACGACCAAGCATTAACGGCAAGGCAAGCTTGGTATAGGATCTCATTGCTGAACAAAAAAGATGTTGACAAGCACTTTTTATAGGAGTGGGTCCCGCCGGTTTCCCAACAGGTTCATTACGATTTTTTTTATTCGGTCCTTCTTCGCTCCACCAGTGGTGTATTCTTTTCATTTGGCAGCTACTGCTTAGCTAGATCCACATATTGCCTAACCATACATCTACTCCACGCATAGTTGCTTCTGCTTAGGCATGAAGAGTGTTTCTAACAAAGGCACCTCCCCGATATCTGCGATCGAGACAGACCTTCTCAATCCTTTTATAAAAACGCTCCTTGAACCTGGCGAGAGCGAAGATTGTGCTCGATCCTGTAAAATCCTTCTCGACAAAGAAGCTTCATCTTGCCTTACTAGGGAATGATCCAGTAGATGGCTCTCATGTGCCGTTATAATCAGCTGGATGCCCCTTCACAAAAGAAAAGGTATACATCTCTATTGCGGTAGCCTCTAATTACGTTTATGATAATAATAGTAATTAGGAGACACACATGGGCAGGTATATTCCTCGGGCAATCCCTATCAAACAGTATCTCAAAAGAAAGTCCCTGTTTCTCCTAGGTCCAAGACAAACAGGAAAATCCTCCTATGTAAAGGAAGAGCTGAAAGAGGATATTGCCTTATTCTGGAATCTCCTTGATGGTCGTCTCCGCATGAGGGTGCTCGCCGATCCCTCTCTTCTTTCTGAAGAAGTGGCAGTGAAGGATCTTAGGGATTGCCTGATAGTCATCGATGAAATACAGAAATGCCCAGAACTTTTGGATGAAGTGCATCTCCTCATTGAAGAGAGAAACATCCGATTCCTCCTTACAGGATCAAGTGCAAGGAAACTACGCTCTGGTGGAGTAAACCTGCTTGGAGGCAGAGCTGCCCAGATAATCCTCCACCCCTTAGTCTATCCGGAAATTCATGCCTTGGAGGAGTATCCCTATACCCTAGACCATATTTTTTCCTCAGGGTTGTTGCCCTCCATGTACTGTTCAGACCAGCCTGAGATTGACCTTGGCGATTATGTGCATGTGTATCTGAATGAGGAGATTGCAGCTGAAAGGGTAACGAGAAAACTGCCGCAATTCTCAAGGTTCCTGCAGATAGCGGCAATGACCAACTCCCAGATGCTCAACTACACAAATGTTGCCAGCGATATAGGGGTCTCACGCCAAGCGGTAAAACAGTGGTATGACATACTTATCGATACCCTCATTGGCTTTGAACTACCCCCTTTCCAAGCAACAAAGAAACGGAAGGCCATTGGGACTGCAAAGTTCTATTTCTTCGATATTGGGGTTGCACGCGCGTTGAGGAACATACCTACGCCTGCTAAAGGCACAACAGAGTTCGGTGAATTCTTTGAGCAGTATATTGCCATAGAGCTCAGAGCCTTTCTTGATTACACCAAAAATCGTCATGAACTCACCTATTGGCGTTCAACAGCTGACCAGGAAGTTGATTTTCTCATCGGGACAGAACTGGCCATTGAAGTAAAAGCTTCCTCAACAATTTCTAGCAAACACCTCAGGGGTCTTAGAGCCTTGCGGGAAGAGAACATCTTTAGCAATTATTGCATTGTCTGCCAGGAAGAGCACCCAAGGACATTAGAAGAAATCACCATCTATCCCTGGAAGTATTTCTTGGAACAGTTGTGGAAAGGAAAGCTTATTAAGTAACAGGAGCTCTCATTCGAGAAGCGGCGATTAGCCTACAATAATTTGTGTGGATAACCAGTAAATATTTTATTACATCATAACATTATATACTAGGAATCAAACAACTCATCTGCAGAAAAGGCATAAGCAAACTCGAGTATTTGTATCTATAAACGTAATTAGTAATTACTTTTATGATAATAAACGCTATTAGTTATTACTATTATCAGGATATTGGGCTGAAACCAATCAACAAACCAAACTCCAAAGGATTGGCCTAGAATCAACAAATACTTGGGCACCAGGGATAGAGAATGCATTAATGGTGAGTTGAGGAAAGAAGGCTTGTGAATACGGACAAAAAAGAAGGATTGAATTTATCGTAGGATGTCCAAGATCTGGTGATCCTCCAATTTAATCAGATTGGGTTTATTTTCCAGAAGCTTCAATAGGTAACGTTGTAAGTTTTCTACGACAACCCAAAAGGAACCATTCCACCGCTACATAGGACAGGAGGGGCTCCCCCTCCTGTTATAGTAGTCATCTACATTTTTCCAGTTCTCTTGCTACCCTACTTACTCTTCCCAAGATATGCAGCCCTGATATCCACATTCTCCAACAGCTCGCGCCCAGGGCCTTGATTGGTAATATTGCCTGTCTCCATGACATACCCCTGATGGGCTGTCCTGAGGGCGACGTTAGCGTTCTGCTCGATGAGCAGGACTGTGACGCCCTCCTCATTAATCTTTCGGATGA
>DUPO01000035.1 GCA_012838275.1 Spirochaetales bacterium | reverse complement strand
CTCCATAATTCGGGCTCTTCTCTCCTTATTCACCATGGAAGGTGAATTTATCGCCCTGGACACAGTGGTCGGACTAACACCAGCAAGTTTTGCGACGTCATAGATGGTTGGTTGCTTCGATGCCATTAGTACTCCCTATTTATTATGAAACTGCTTTCATGTAACTAGTTTCAGTCTACTACAGATTTACAGGATGTCAAGGAAGTAGAAGAAGCATCTGCATGACCGGTTGAAAAACAATCTTTACGACAGCTTGTTTTTCAACGGCCGTGCCACACAAAACAGGCTTGACTCACGTGGAGCCAAGCCTGCCGATAGTGTTCATGAAAGTTTCAAACAGAATCTAGAACGGTTGCAGCATCGATTCGGGGGAGAGTATCCTATCGAGGTCCTCCTTGGAAAGGTAACCCTCTTCCAAGACAATCTTGTAGACAGAACCATCAGTCTTCAGCGCTTTCTTGGCAATCTCAGAGCACTTCTCATACCCTAAGGTAGGCACAAGGGCAGTCACCAGGCCAATGCTGTTCTTTACCATCTTCCGACAACGCTCCTTATTGGCAGTGATACCGACGATACAGCGCTCTCTGAGAATCTTCAGCACATTGGTAAGCTGATTGATGGAAGTGAACAGCTTGAATGCAATAAGAGGCTCCATGACGTTCAGTTCCAACTGTCCGGCCTCTGCCGCGAGAGTAATGGACAGGTCATTGCCGATCACATCAAAGGCAACCTGGTTTACCACTTCTGGAATTACCGGATTCACTTTACCTGGCATGATGGATGAGCCTGGCTGCATGGGAGGCAGGTTGATCTCATTGATTCCTGCACGGGGTCCGGAAGAAAGCAGACGAAGATCGTTACAGATCTTTGACACCTTGGCGGCAATGCGCTTGAGAACTCCGGAAAGCTCGATGAATGCGCCGGTATCATGCGTCGCCTGAATCAGGTTCTGTGAAGATGTGAGCGGCAGCCCGGTGAGAGCGGCCAGATGCTTGGTAACCACCTCCGCATACCCTCGAGGGGCATTGAGACCCGTACCGATGGCAGTCGCCCCCATATTGATCGCATACATCAGGGTCTGGGTAATGCGAAGGCGTTCGATATCTTCCCCCACACTGACAGCCCAAGCGGAAAACTCCTGCCCCAAGGTCATGGGAATGGCATCTTGCAGCTGGGTCCTGCCCATCTTTATGACATCGTGGAACTCTATACCCTTAGCTTCCAGCGCTTCCTTGAAATTCTGCAGTTCCGTCAGGAGACCTTCCAGCTTCCATGCTGCTGTCATCCGAATTGATGTGGGATAGACATCATTTGTCGATTGCGAGAGGTTCACATGGTTGTTGGGATGCACTGTCTTGTAATCACCCTTCTCTTTGCCGAGAAGTTCCAATGCCCTATTGGCGATCACCTCGTTGGCATTCATGTTGGTTGAGGTTCCGGCACCACCCTGGATACAATCAACGGGAAACTGATCAAGGTGCTTTCCGGCAATTATCTCATCACACGCCTCTATAATGGCCTTGCCCACTACAGGATCAAGAATCTTGTAATCCATATTCGCAAGGGCGGTAGCCTTCTTAATATATCCAAGTGACTGTATCAAGAAAGGAAAACTGGAAATGGGAACTTTCGATACCACGAAATTCTCCATCGCACGAACTGTCTGCACCCCATAATACACTTCCATCGGAACCTGCTTGTCCCCTAGAAGATCATGTTCATTCCTGTACTTCTGCATTGCATTCAACCTCCCTTTGGTGAATACCTATACTATAGCTCATATTGGTAATTTTCATACCCCAATTTTTCTTTTTTACTATGTATACAGAGATTTTTTTAAAATAAAGAATGGTATGCTTTATATGGTACGAAAAAATTGAGGATAAACTCAAAATTAACACCTAGTATTGGTACCTCCCAGATCTCATTCTCGCCTATGCCCCTTGAACATCATCCGGCACTCCTGCCTTTCCCAGAGAATGGCTTGATAAAAAAACTCAGACAAAGCCAGGAACAATGCCGACTGGCACCGTTTAGGGCATCAGAACGACCGCCCTATGGATGCATAATGCTATCGAGCCCGCTCATGACTCATTCTCTGTTATTCCTCTTTCCCCCGAAATATTTCATGGTATACTTAGCAAGATCACACTCGTCACTCCAACAGCCGATACGGCTCTTACACACCCCATCAACAAGGAAGCAACAGCATGGCACAAGATCTACGGATAATCACGACAGGCGGGACCTTTGACAAACAGTATGATGCGATCAGCGGCGAACTGACCTTCAGGGAGTCCCAGCTGCCCAGACTGCTGCAGCAGTCCCGCTGTACGCTTACCGTCCACCTCGAAGGCCCCCTTGCTGTCGACAGCCTCTACATGACAGAAGAGCAGCGCTTGGAGGTCGCCGACTCCTGCTTGCATAGTGCTGAAGAAAAAATCATCATCATCCATGGGACCGACACCATGTGCAACACAGCAAAAGTGGTGGCTGGGAAACTGGGCAGCGATAACCGTCACACCATAGTATTCACTGGAGCCATGATCCCCTTCTCACTTGAAGCCAGCGATGCGGTCTTCAATCTGGGGTGTGCCATCACAGCAGTGCAACTGCTTCCCCCCGGCGTCTATCTCACGATGAGCGGGAAGATATTTACCTGGGACAATTGCAAGAAAAACAAGGAAAAAGGTATTTTTGAAACACTTCATGACTAGAAACACCAAAAACAGATTGTATAGATTCTTATATACAAATCAATTATTTCCAATTACAACATCAACGTGACATAAATCCATACTTTTAGTAGATTATTAGTATACTTTTGGATGATATCATCCTATACAATAAAGGAAAGAGAATGAAAAAACTAATACTAGCATTCACCCTAGCATCGATAGCACTGCTTCCCTTATCCGCTTCACCAAGCCGGGTAGGAGTACAGGGCTTCTCATCACACACCAGCAAGACCACCACCTATACCACCGGGGTTGTAACATACAAGGAAAAGAGCACAGCAGACCTCGGAGGCATCAATATCGCAGGATCCTTCTATCCGGGGGACT
>DUPO01000034.1 GCA_012838275.1 Spirochaetales bacterium | reverse complement strand
GAGTTGATAGTTTATGGGTATTAGTTAATACTAGGTACATGGCATCAATACAAAGTGAAGTTTTAACATTGCAAGAGTGTTCAAAGTATCTGAAGATCGCGGAGTCCACGATTTATGTTCTTGCGCGAAATGGACGAATTCCTGCACAAAAAGTAGGTAGAAACTGGCGTTTCAGTAAAGAAGCCCTTGATAAGTGGTTAGCTGGGGAGCTAACCCTGCCTGCCTCCAACGGGCAGGGGAAAAAGCTAAGCTAGCCCATACGGATAATGTAGCTTGCTTATCAGAAGAAAGACTCCGCTAGCTGCGGAGCCTTTTTTGTAATTGGAGATTAGCAATACAAACGTAGATAGGTGATTCCAGTATCAATCATCATCTTCTGGTTCGTCCTCTTCATCCTCATCATCATCGAACTCTTCGTTTGCACCTGCATGAGCACTTTCATAGGAGCTGAATTTTCCCAATACTGATTGCTCATAGGGGTCCAACACAAAATATCCATCATACAGCTCGTAGATATCATACGAATAGGTTTCACTCGTCCCCTCTTCCTGATCATAACTGCCTTCATAGTTGGCGTTCATCTCCATCCAATCAAACAGTCCAGGATCAACTATGAAGTCCACTTCCTCATCATCGGCCTCACGATCCAACAGGCAGGCGCTTACATAATCAATCTCCTCAAAGGGCTCTTTGCCAATGGATTCGTAGTTGGCAACGGCCAATACCTCTTCGACGGATGAGAACCGTCCCTCGACAGAGAGTTCTACAGGAGTGACTAGGAAGAACTCCTTGTCAAACTCCACAATATAGCTGACTTCAGGGATCTCACCTTCCTCTGCAGAGCTGAACAGAGTCTTCCTGATCTCCCCTTCATCAAAGATCCAGTAGCATAGCTCCTCATCAAAATAGATCTCTGTGACTTCGTCCAGGGTCGCTGGAAATGTGAAGGCGGACAAGCTCTCAGGAAGCCCTGGTAACCGTATCATCTCAATCATATCTATCTCCTCTTTTTCTTTCATAGAATCCCTCTCTTGAACTATATATTTTAGCCATCTTTGTATTGGGATTATACGCTGATAACCATCTGCTGAGATAGAGAGAGGGCGTTCTTTCATGTTGGGATTCCTCGATATGTATCCATCCAAAAATGAAAGGGTTGTGCCCATTGAAGTTGAAAAGGAAGCTGGTTGGAGCAGCTTCCCTTTCTCTTCAACGCCTACCAAAAAAACCAAAGGCCGCTTCTTAGGCGGCCCTCAGCTAACCTTTATATCCTAAATTCCCCGCATTTTTACAGTATACAGCCTCGGCCTTTTTGTGGTCTTCCCTATACCTTTTTCCTATCTTTCAGAAGGTCATGCCCAAAGGTCGCATAGATCTCCTTTTGCTGTTTGGTCGGTGCCTTCAGCAGCTTGAACCCTTCAGGGGTTGTCTTGATCCTCACATTTTCCATTTTCTTCATCGCCTTGTCCAAAGGCAGGTGATGCCCATCCAAAAGCGGTCTCAAGTCATTCGAAAGCTTGGCCCGCAAGATCTGGGCTATGAAGAGCATGAAGATCTTCCCCTCGACCGCAACATCCGAATGTACCCGTATCCTGTTTGCCTCAAGATAGACCTTCAGCTGGTAGAACAGCTTCTCATCCGCATCCTTGGTCCTATAGAAATAGAGTATGTCCGTAGCACTCATCTCAGTGTCATTGGTGAAGATGAAGAAGAATCCCGAATATCTGCTATCCTCGTTGATTGCAGCATAGTTTTGCTTCCATGCCAGCTTGTTTTCCCCGTCCATCGAGAGGGTGAAGTACTTGGCATATCTTGTAAGCTTGGCACCCTTGGGCATTCTCTTCAGCTTTGCAAGTTCCCCTTCAAGCCTTGTCAGCTTCTCACCCAATGTCTGTGTCTGCAAGGTATGCATCTGTTGGTTGAAACCAACAAGGAGCCTGCCATCGACCCCATACAGCTTGTAGGGGACGAACTTGCCGAACTCCCCCTTGCAGCTGAGCATGTTCTCCATAAGTGTCAGCTCGTTCTTGTCAGCATCTGATGCAAGCTCTTTCGCCAGTTCCCTGTATCCTGGGACTCCCACCGTAAATGACTTCGTGTCCTTCTCCAGCTGGGAAAAGCATACAGGGTCGCAAAAGCCCCCATCCAACACCATCTTGAGGTCATCCAATCCCATGGACTTGGCCATATCAAGGATATAGGGCAGTTCCGTCTTGTCCGGAACGCTGCCCTCATAGAAGACATAGCCCAAAGGCATCTTTGTGCTCTCGCTACAGAACATGCCGAGGTTTATCTGTGAGAGTTTCTCATGGTCCCTATTGTAGCCGTATTCCACCGAGACTATGAGATTTGAGTACGACGATATGGACGTCACATCATAACAAACAATCTGGCCCTTCCCCGCCATTTCCGCCCAGTCCCTCTTAAATCCTTGCACAGCAGATAAATCCTTCCCCACTGTCTGGAATAGCCTGCTCGAACCCTGGCTTGTGATGAGAGGGAGTTCATAGGGCAGGTATGCCGATTCCATCCAGTCGTCGATGTCATTCATGGTGGAGGTCTCGTTGCCGATGCAATACATCGCACAGGCCATGAGCCCCTGTTGGCCACATCTCCTGGGAAGTGCTTCTTCAGCAGCTTGACCACGCCAAGGTCGGTAAGTACATGGTTGCAGAGGCTGGTATATCCGAAGGAAAGGACGTCTTCTGAGAAAAGCCTTGGCTCGAGGCTGTTGAGCTCAAAGTAGTTGTCATTGGGGATCAGCTGGCCCGATGCCTCATCAAGGAGTCCTATCACTTTCGACTTGTGCCCGGCTTTGCCGTTCTCATTGGACCTGAAGTGGTCGGTGTATTGGTAGATGTAGGTCTTGTCCTTCTGTTTGTTCCTATAGGTGCCCTTTGGAATTACAAACCGCTCTTTCTTGTATAATGCCATGTTCGTCCCTCCGTATACTCTCATATAGTATACAGGAGAAATCAGCAATATTTAGCCCCATGAAACATGCAATCAAGCCCTAAAAAGAGCTTATTTGAGGTATGGGTCTGGGGATTATTGTATACTGTAATTTTAGAGGGAATTTAGGTTATATAAGCTTTTGTTGAGAGAACCCAGTCCTCTTGAGGCTATGGGATGAATCAGCCTTGACTTTCATTATACTTGCTAATTGTATTCGTAGAGGCATCTCTAACAGAGCATGCAAAGCCCCTGTCTGACCAGAAAGGAAGTTCTCTTCAAAAGGTCTGTTTCTGATGTGAGCCGAAGTTCTTCCAGACAATAACCGAGCCATGTTCATGATCATGGTCTTTACCCTACGAACCATCATGGAGGGGGTATCGTAGGTTCATAATTCAGTAGGATATGGCTATGATTCTTATCTGATCCCATGGTATCGATTCCAGACTCAGAGACAGATGTAATGCAGTGGATTCCTTCCTGTATCCATGACAGTATCTCGCCTCGAAGAAGAGCCT
>DUPO01000033.1 GCA_012838275.1 Spirochaetales bacterium | reverse complement strand
GCCACATCTTCACTGGCAAGGTCAGAAGGGAGGGCCGATACGTCCTCTTCTAGGGGCTGTGTTCTCTCCCTTTTTGGCAAAGCTTCACTGACCAGTACCGAAGTGAGCGTCTCTTGTACAATGGGCTCTTCTTCACCCCTGACCTCCAGGGTAGGAAGGGAGAAGCCTCCTGCCATGGTAATGATAGGAGCGACTGGAGAGGGAATTGGTTTTGCTTTCTGCTCCGTTGTGGGGAGATCCTTGTCCTTCATGGTTGGTTTTTCAGCTGTGGCCGTCTTTTGCTTTTGTTCGACGGCGGCCTTAGGGAGGGAGGTCATTTCTTCTACAGCTGGGGGCGGGACAACCGGGCTCTCCTTGGCAATTGTTGGCTCCTTTTTTACAGGGTCGACTACCGCCGGGGTGGTTGCCCCTTCCTGGGTTTTCGGCTTTTGCATACCAAAGTACCAGTAGGTACCTCCCAGCACTACAATACAGGCAACAACAATAAGTATAATTGACCGAGTTTTATTCACACTAAGCTCCTTGCTCTAGTAAGTATAACAAAAAATAGGGCAGTCGCCCTACAAGTCTAGCACAAGAGTTCAAAAAAAGAAAATTATGCGCCTTAGAACCTCCTTAATTTGTGAAAACAGACAGAAATGTTTTGTTTTCTGAGGATTTGTTGGGCATATTCGGAGCCGGAATTATTTTGGACTGTGAGCTCTTCACTGTTTTGAGTAGTAAGTTTGGTGAATTCTCTCCTGTTTATCGCGGTGGTAGGGTGGGTGGCAGGAGGAGTGAGATGAAAAAAGCCGTGTTGGCGACAGTCATGATGCTGGCTCTCTTTTCTGCAGGCGCTAAAGAGGGGAGCTCTCTCTCCGTTTGCTTGGACATTAGGAGTTTTGATGCACTGTTTTTGCCCACCTTGCAAGCTGAATCGGTAGTGAGATTGCATCTCGATGAGGAGTTTTCCCTCCGTATTCCCCTCAGTCTGACCAGCGACCTCCTCTACAACGAGGCAAGGCTCTGGGAGACAGGCCTTTTTCTTGATTACCACCCCTTTGGAAACGGAGCGTATCTCTCGGTATCCCTTCTGCAGATCGGCATTTTCAGCGGTGCCGACAAACCGGAAGGGGGTATTCTCTACCTTAATGAGGTTGCCTTCGGCTATACCTGGCGTATTGGTAAGGCCTTATACCTTGAGCCGAGGTTGTCTGTGAGAGACCCTAGCGGGGTCTTCGAAGACGAGTACGAACTGGTTTCACGTACGTTTCCCGACCGTTCCAAATTTCGCTTCAGTGTCCTGTTCGGATGGGAATTCCTTTCCATCCCCAACTTCTGAGAAAACTAGATTGAGTCGTCATGGCAAGAAACATAAGGAGTGTACTATGGAAAAGAAGGTGCAATGCATCCTGAACTGGACTGTATTGGTGATGCTGGTCATCCCGTTATCGGGGTGTTCGATGGGGTGGGAGGCGCAAACCAAGGCGAAGATTACTGACAAGGAGCTTTTTCCTACCGTAGCTCGTATCATTGACGAGCAAAAAGGAGTGGTTTGGGAGTATCTCGAGGAGGACCTTAGCCGAGCTCTCTCCAGTGACGAATATACGGGTTTCGATATTGTCCAGAGCACCCTCAGCGAGGAACAGGGTAGGCAGTACATGGAGTTCTGCTATGCTGTAAATGATCTGGATGCAGCCGATCAGGCTCAGAATGTCGTTGAGTTTGCCAGATCTCTGATCAGTGAGGAGGAGATGGCATCCCTTGAGCAGAAACTTGCCGAGAATCGCTCCTTGATGCTTTCGGAGGCAGAGCATTTTTCAAGGGCACTCTCACCCTCCCAGAGAGCCCCCTTCTGGAAGGATATGCAGAAACTGCTGACACGCACCACCGTGCTGTTCACTGCAGGAGTAGTCTACGCCTGCATTCCCAGTGTTGTGTTTTGGGGGAAGATATCAGCTGCGACAGCCATAGCGGTAGCTACGGGTGTCGTTGCCAGTACCATCATGTCGATCTGGCGCTACTACCAGTTCGGTGGCGATCTTGACGAGTCATTCAATGATTGGCTGATCTCGGTCACTACCGAACCGGAGGTCTCTTATGCACTCGCAGCCAGTATGATCTCTGTGGGGACAACCCTGAAGCGGGGGTTTGTGGTGACGGGGATCATTATCTGTGTCTTTGCCCTGTATAATGTCATCGACATGGTGAAGCCTATGCTCAAGAAGTATAATTTTAAAGTTTGAGTTGTTTTTCAAAGGATGAGGCCCTCTTCGGAGGGTCTCTTTCTGCTAGACCGGCTTTGCTTGTTGCTCACGGGTTCTCTTTGTGGAATAATGCTCCTATAGGAGAAATACATGAAAACTGCTTTTGCTGAAGAGATCCTTCAGAGATTCTTACGATATGCTGCCATAGATACTATGAGTGACGACACGGCCGTTGCCACAAAGAGCCCTTCCACCGATGGCCAGTGGGACCTGTTGAACCTGCTTGTCTCTGAACTCAAAAAGATGGGCATCGATGACATTCATATCGACAAGACAGGAGTCGTCATCGCCCGCATGGCTTCCAACCTCGATTACGAGGTGCCTACCATTGGCTTTATGGCTCATGTCGACACCGCTGACGATGTCCCTGGCAATGGTGTCAAACCTCGGGTCATCGAATCCTACGATGGCCTGGATATTCCCTTGAACAAGGAGTACACGATCAAGGTTGAAGATAACGAGGAACTTGCCCAGTATAAGGGAGAGACTCTCATAGTTACCGATGGTACCACCTTGTTAGGCAGCGATGACAAGGCTGGTGTCGCGATCATCATGTCAGTTGCAAACAGACTGGCCAGCGACCCCAGCATAAAGCATGGTCCCTTGGAACTGATCTTTACCAGCGATGAAGAGACCGGAGCGGGGATGGACAGCTTTCCCTACGACAAGATTGATTGTGCATACTGCTACACCGTCGATGGTGGCAAACGCTTTGAAGTGGAGAGCGAATGCTTCAATGCCGCTACGGTCAACGTACACTTTTCCGGGGTGAGTTATCACCTGGGTGCAGCGCGGGGAAGGCTGGTCAATGCCCTTACCATGGCAGCCTTCTATATAAATGCCCTGCCGCAGGTGGAGAGCCCCGAGGCTACTGATGGGCGCTATGGCTACTACTGTGCCCACACCATCAGCGGAACAGCAACTGAGGTGGACCTTACCATCTACTTGAGGGATTTCGACCTGGATATTCTAAACCATAGGATTGAGGCTTTGCACCTCTTGGCCAAGAGTGCCGAAGCCCTCTATCCGAAGGGGAAAATCACCGTAGAGGCAAAGCATGTCTACTACAACATGGCCATGATAGCTAAGGAAAAGCCCATCGCCATGGACAATCTGCATGAGGCGGGCAGACGCCTGGGTATGAATCTTCAGGAGGCTCTGATCAGAGGAGGCACCGATGGTGCCCGAATGGCCAATGAGCATAAGATACCCTGTCCCAACATATTCACCGGTGGGCATAACCTCCATTCCAGGTTTGAATGGGCGGCCCTCCCGGCCATGGTGGACAGCGCAAGGCTCGTCAAGGAGATCATCAAGGTGGGATCTGAGAAGTGAAGCGTATCCTACTGCTCACCATGATACTGTTGTCTCTCTTCTCCCTGTCTGCCCGACCGACTCTTGTGGTTGCTGCAGCAGAGGAGGGCGCTTCGTATAATCTGGTGAGAGAGGTAGTCGAACGTGTAGCCACCCACTCCCTGCTCAGCCGCATCGACGGGGAAGGGGAGCTCTCCGTGACCGTTGAAGGATTGGTTGCAGAAGAGGCGAATGCCCTCACTGTAGATCTGCTCTTCAGCTATGAAGGGAGTGAGCTTCAGCTCTGCCTGAATGCCCGAGGCAAGGGCCCCAGGCGCCTTGAGAAGGATCTGGAGGAGAAGCTCTCTTCGCTACTTCTCTATGATGGGCTAACCCTCATTGGGACGGAGCCTGGGCTGAGTATAGATCATGTCTATGATCGGGGGTATGCCTCTCTTGCTTCCCTGCGTAGGGGGGAGCACTATAAGGGACTTGATGCAGAGGGTAGCAGGTGGGGGACTGCGGTTGTGCAACAGGTTTCTCAGGAGGAGCCGGTCTCCCTCCTTGTCTCAACCGGTGGGAAAAAACTTCTGCCCGGCATGAGACTGGCGCAGCAGAAGGGAAAATCAGTAGGACTCTCTTTCTCCAGCTTGCTTTCGGCAGGGAGAGGGTTTGCCGTTGATGCCTCCTACAGCCAGGATATCGGCATCCATCCCTTCATGCTTGTATTGGGCAGTGGGATCGACCTCAGTGGTGAGAGCCTCTCTCCTTCCAACCTGTACGGAAGGGCTGGGGTTGCTGCCGCTCTGCCCCTATCGATGGTCTTCGGTCTTTATTCAGGCTTCTGGCGTAACAGCTCCCTCGCAATGGAGTGTAGCCTGGGTCTCGGCTACTCACTCTCTGATGGTGTCTTGCTTTATGGAAGCAGTGCTCTCCTTACCTATAGCTATCGAATGCAGGGCTATTCACTCGCCCTTGGGATAGGGAACAAACATTGGGTGTCTGAGCAGGTGAGCTTTAGCTCGGGTCTGTTCATGCAGCTTGGCTTGGCGTACACTTGGTAGAGGATGCAAACGATGAAACATAGATACCGGCGGTTTGGTTTGGGAGTGGTGATGGCGCTGATAGTGCTGGTGCTTTTCTCCTCCTGCACCTCGTTCTCCAATTTGGTGCGTTCTCAAGTGGAAGGCATCCCTTCATGGGTCTACAACCCCGTGGTCTCTTCCAACAGGACTGCTTTTGTAGGAAAAGGAAATACCCAGCTTATTTTTAACGCCAAGCTTATGGCGTATGAGGACATACTCAAACAGGTGTCGGATTTTATTGGGGAGCCGGTACAGGACCTCTACTACCGTGAGCTGACCACCACCGATGCCATCGAGGATTTCGGGCTGAACATCGTCAACGAATACTCTAAGAGTGACTCCCGCTCCCCTTCCCAGTATTATCTGCTTGCAACTGCCGACACGGCAAAACTCGAATCCAAGCGTACAAGCGTGTACAATGCCGTTCTTCAGCGGGACGAGGATATAGCAGCCTTGATACGTAAGGCTGACTCAGCTTACAGGGCAAACAATGACATCGAGGCCATCATGCTCTATTTCGATGCCGCCCTCATCGCTTCAGAAGGTCCTGTCACCAACAAGAAGTATGAACTTGATGCCCTGCTTGCCAAGAGCATTACTTTTATCAATGCCCTGAAGTTTTCCTTGAGCAAGAGCGATCCGCTTCAGGCAACTGCGACTGTCCAGCTGCGAAGAAGGAGCCGTCTGCTCTCGCCGAAGGTGCTCAATGCCCCGGTGGTAGCTGAGTTTGATGCCTTGAACAGTCTGGGCGCGCGGTATGCCGACTCACTCTTGTTCAATACCGCTTCAGAAGGATTCATCCAGTTCGTGCCGTACAATTATGGGCTGGTGGGCAACGGGTCCATCCGGTTCTCCGTTGACTTTTCCTCAGCAATGCTCACGTTGGCAGAACGGATTCCTCAGGAAACCCTGGAGCCTTTACAGCAAGCGTTGGACAAGCACGGCATTGATTTTTCCTACTCGCTCGTTTCGGGTTTTGCTTCAAAGAAAATAATAGGAGACATACGCGAGTATGAGTATACCGGGACCCTCCGAAACACCAAGGAGGCCCTCTCTGCACTGCTTGAGCTGTATGACAGCAGGGGTGTCACCATCTCGCCTGTATCCCTCATCCAGGAGGAGGAGGGGGACCTGTATGATGAGGTCGCCCTAAAGGCACCCGGGACAAACCTGGTGGTGAGGGGAAAAGCCGGTGTGGTCGATGAGAGTCAGATAGGGGACCAGAGTGTTGTGGTGGTCACCGGTAGCATACAGCTGTGGGACATGTCCAAGCGGCTGTTGCTCTCCGATACCCTCGAAGTGGAAGCTGTAGCTTTTGCCCCTCTTGCGGAAGATGCGAAGAAGAAGGCCTTCAGGCGTTTTGGCCAGATCAGCTCATCGCTGCTGCTCTCCTCATTTTTCTGATGTGACGAGGGGAAGGAACAGGGCGGGATCGTTGCTTATAATACCATCGATGCCCAGGTCGAGTGCGCGCTTTCCTTCAGCGAAATCATCTACGGTCCAGATGCAGAGAGGGTAGTGCTTCCGGGTTTTGAACTTTTTCACAAATGCCTCATCGACTTGCGCTATGGGTGGCTTGAGATAGGAACACCGGGCGATATGCCTTCCCCATCCATGATGGAAGATTTTGGGAACCGCTGGGCTCTCATCAAAGATGACGGCACTTGGGATGGCCTTTTTGCTTGCCCTGTTGAATTTCAGCAGAGCGAAAGGGTTGAAGGAGGAGACCATACACCTCTGCTCCATGCCAAAGGCCTGGATAGTCTGCCAAGTCTTCACTGCAATGCCCCCATCGTCCAGTCCAGGCACTTTCAACTCAATGTCATAATATAGGGAATCACCACAAAGCTCAAAGAGCTCGCTTAGCAGGGGCACCTGTTCCCCCTCTCCCACATCGAGGCTTCTCAGTTCATCAAAGGTAAGATCCTTTACCAGGGAGTCTTTGCCGCTGACCCTTTTCATATTGTCATCATGGACTATGACCAGCTCGCCTGTCTTGCAAAGCTGCACATCAAGCTCGATACCGGGTATCCCCTTTTCAATACAGAGCTGAAAAGCGGCAAGTGTATTCTCAGGTTTCAGGCTGGAGTAGCCGCGATGGCCAAAAAGCAGAGGTTTGGGAAAAGGGAGGTTCTTGTGTATCATGAGTTCTCTCTCTTTGCATAGCGTTGGAGCAGTGCGATCTCTTCGGCCCAGAGTGAGCTGTCGGTGGTTTCCAAGACCAGGGGAATGCCCCTGAATCGTGGATCCTGTGCAATGCGGATGAAGGGCTCCATGCCCAGCTGTCCCTTGCCTAGGCTTTCATGGCGGTCCAGCTTGCTTCCCAATGCTATTTTGGCATCATTGAGATGCATGCCTGAAAGCTTGTCGAACCCTAGTACCCGGCCAAATTCTTCAAAGGTCTTATGGAAGGCTTCTTCACTTCTCAGATCATAGCCTGCGGCAAAAATATGGCAGGTGTCGATGCAGACTCCCAGGCGTTCGGGATAGCGGCTCATTGCAAGCAGTTCTGCGATCTCCTCGAAGGTGGAGCCCAGGTTGCTTCCTTGGCCTGCAGTCGTCTCAATTATGGGGCGCACCCCTTCAGTGGAGCTGAGAGCCTCATCCAGAGCTTCAGAGACCAGGGATAGGCTGCCTTTGCGGTCTATCTTGTTAACATGCGATCCGGGGTGGAAATTCAGCATGTCCAAACCAAGGGTCCTGACCCTCTCCAGCTCATCGATAAAGGCGTCAAGGCTCTGCCTTCGCTTCTGGTCGTCGGGATTGCCCAGATTTATCAGATAACTGTTGTGGGGGAGGACTTGCTCGGAGGAATAACCGAGTTCCTTGAGGGTCCGCTTGAACTTGGAGCTCTGCTCCTCTGTGATGGGCTTCGCTGCCCACTGGCGTTGGTTCTTGGTGAACATGCCAAAAGCCGTGGCTCCAAGCTTGCTAGCCTCGATGGCTGCATTCTCCAAACCCCCTGCGATGCTTGTGTGACTTCCTATGTATAGCATAGCCCAAGGGTAGTCCTTGACCCAAGGGTTGTCAATCACCTATTCTCATGGTAGTGTTCCCCCTTGAATAGGAGCATAAGAGCAATGAGCGAAAGAGAATGGGCCGTTGGAGATGAGTTTTCTGGTTTTGTCCTGACTGAGGTCTCCCCACTTGAGGAGTACAAGGCTACGGGGTATCTGTTTCGTCATATAGCCACTGAGATGGAAGTCTACCAGGTAGTCAATGACGATAAGGAACTCTTCTTCAGCTACGTATTTAGGACACTGCCTAACAATGATGCTGGCATAGCACATATTCTTGAGCACTGCTGCCTGGCAGGATCGAAGAAATATCCGGTGCGTGACCCATTCATGACCCTGCTCAAGGGAAGTACCAATACTTTCATGAATGCCATGACGTACCCCGACAGGACGATGTATCCTGCCGCCAGTCCCCTCAAGAAGGATTTTGACAACCTTTTTTCAGTCTATACCGATGCGGTGTTTGCCCCGCTGCTGCGTGAGGAGACCTTCCAGCAGGAGGGTGTGCGCATGATCTGTGATGGGGATACCTGTCATTTTGAAGGGGTTGTCTACAATGAGATGCTTGGAGGGGGTGCCGACCATGATACCATCGTGGGACGCAACAGCGTACGCTCCCTCTTCCCCGATACACCCTACTCCTTCAATTCGGGAGGGGATCCCAAACACATAATCCAACTGAATTATCAGCAGTTCCTGGCTTTTTACAGCATGTTTTATCACCCCTCAAACTGCAAGCTCTTCATCTATGGCGACATGGCTGTAGGCGAGAAGCTAAAGATGCTGGACAGTGAATACCTGCGTTCCTACGCCAAGCTTAATGTCGACAGCCTTCCCCCTCTCTCCGAAGCTTGGAACGTGCCTCGCAAGACAACCTTTACCAGCCCTGTCGAAGAGGGGGAGGAGCAAGGAAGCCAGAACGATTCGGTGGTCCTCTCCTGGGCGACTTGCGAAGCCAGCGACCCTCTCTCCCTGGTCACCCTCTCGACCTTGGTTGATATCCTTCTGGGTAATCCCGGGGCACCGCTCTACAAGGCTTTGCTCGATTCGAAACTCGGCAAGGATATCTCGCCGGAAAGCGGTATGAGCAGCGACTTCAGGGAGATGCCGTTCACCGTCGGTTTCAAGGGTATTGATGGGGAGAGGGCTGAAGAGGCAGAGGACCTCATCCTCTCCTCGCTTGAGGCGATCGTGGCCAAAGGCCTCGATGCTGATATCATCGCCTCATCGATGAAACGTTCGCGCTTCAAGCAACAAGAGATTCCCGGTGGGTTCCCCAACGGCTTCCGTGCCCTGATACGTTCCCTCAAAGGGTGGCTCGTCGATCACTCCCCCTCAAAGACCATCGGCCTTTCAGCTCCCTTACAGGCGTTGGAGGATGCCCTTCTTGAGAACCCTCGCTATTTTGAGCAGTGGATACAAAAGCACCTGTTGGACAACCCTCACCGTTGTCTGGTCACTGTCAAAGCTGATAGCGAACATGAAAAGCGTGAGACTGCAGCCATTGAGAAATATGCACAGTCACAGGCTCAGGCCCTGGGCAAGAAAGGCTTGAAAGCCCTTGCCCAGCAAAATGAGAAGTTCCTGCAGTTCGAACTTGCAGGTGACACCCAGGAGGACAAGGATAAGGTGCCCTACCTCAAGCTGGAGGACCTCCCTTCCACCATAGAGCCAAATACATACGAAGAGCTGAAAATCGCAGGAAGGCCCCTGTACCTGAAGAAGATGTTCTGCAACAAGATAGCCTATGCTGATTTTGCTTTCCACCTTGAGGATCTTACCGAACGTGAACTGCTGCTTCTGCCGCTCTATATCCGCCTGCTGCAAATGACAGGAATAGGGGAGATGGAGTATCCGAAGGTTGCAAACAAGCTCAAGAGTCTGACCGGGGACACCAACCTCTACGTTGAGATGGGCTCATCACATGAAGGGCCCGACAGGATGATGATGGTCTGCAGGACCCGTACGCTGGCTGAGGATTTCAGTGAAGCACTCACGTTTCTGCATACCCTCTTAACTGAAGCGAATGTAGGGGATATCGAACGGCTGCAGGCTGCCTTGGCAAACCTCAAGGGCGACTATACTGACAGCATCACCTTTTCAGCCCATAGCTTTGCTTCCCTGGCAGCTTCTTCGATCTTCAGTTCGGTGCAATATGAAGGCGAACAGCTAGCAGGCCTTGACCAGTGGTTCTTCCTAGAGAACCTGCACGACGAGCAGCTGTTTCTGGTAGCAGGCGAGTTCAAAGCCTTACAGGAGAAGCTGAACAACAGAAGTCGTCTAATTCTCAACCTTGGTTGCGATGATGAGCTTGCCCCGACCCTTGTTCCTGAATACGAGAAGTTCCTCCGCCTCTTTGATGAGAAGGAGCCGACAGAGCCTCTGTTGCGTTCCTATGAGAAGGTGAGTCAGGGCATTACCCATGCGGTGGAGCTGTATCGTCTTCCATCCACTGTCAGCTATACGGCTTACGTCCTGCGTTCAAGCAAGCGGGGAACCGACGAACAGGCTGCACAAGTGTTGCTTGGGCAGATTATCACTGGCAATGAGCTTTGGGAGAAGATTCGAGCCCAAGGTGGTGCCTATGGGGTCACAGCTCATGCTGATGTCATGGAGGAGCTCTTTTTCTTCAGTTCCTACAGGGACCCCCGCATTGCAGGTACCTTGGCTGATTTCATCAAGACCCTTGAGATCTATACGACAAAGGCAATTGAGGAAAAGGATATAGAGAATGCGCTCATCACCACGGTGGGCAATGACCTGCGTCCTCTCTCCCCGGCGCAGAGTTCGATCCTGTCTTTCAGGAGAATCCTATATAATATTACCGATGAGTTCAGAATGATGAGACGCAACCAGCTTCTCGGCATGACAAGTGAGCACCTCAATGAGGGAGCCAAGGCCTTGTTGGCCAATGCTGAAGCTGAAGACTCGTTTGTAGCAATAGCAGGTATGCAGCTCTTGGAGACGGAGAAGGCTAAGAACCCTGCCCTTGACCGTCCTTCGCGGCGCCTGCCCCTCTAGGGCGTTCTCCCCAGATTTTGGCAAGAGCATTGAGCTCCTTGGGATCCTTGAGCTTGAGCACCACACACTGACGTATGCTCGCTTCCTTCTGGGCTATGTCTTCTGCTAGGGATCTGCAGGTCGGAGACCCGCAGAGCCCGCAGTCGATACCGGGAAGGACGGCGAGTATCTGCCGCACCTTTTCCAGCTTGTAGAGCGCCTTGCCTATATCCTGATCCAGCTTCATGCCCCCCTTGGGCTGTGGTGGGTCGAGGTAGAGGTTCTTGGACAGGAAGTCGCTCTGGTCATTGATGCGTTTGATCAGTGATGGGGGGAGCACCTTGGGCAGGGTCTGTGACCAGTGCCTGAGGCGCTCACTTGCCAAGAATCGGTTACGCACCGTGAGGATGCCCCCGGGACACCCCTCCGCACACGCATCAAGTTCGAGGAATTCCAGATTGATGTCATCTTCCTGTTCAAGCAGGTCGAGGAACTCTATGACATTATGCACTTCATCGACTGAGAGGGATCGCCCGCCTTGGGTGTTGCTCTGCCCCTTGACCATGCTCCACTGGCTGGCCTTGCGGGTGACGGTGGGAAAGGATAGGGTGGCAGGCTCTCCTACAAGCTTCTGGTTCTTGTGTTTCTCGAGGAAGGACCTCACCCTGTTGTAGGCCGTATCGAAGTTGATGACTCCCTGGAAGAGACTGTTATCCTCCGAGCCCTTGGTCTTTATCTGGGCAATCTTGGCGGCACAGGGGGTGAGGTAGAATATACCTATGGAGTCACTCTGACCCTCCAGCTCTTTCTTTGCAAAGAGGGCTACCATCTGGGCGGGGGGACGGACACGGCTCATGTTTTCAAGAAGCAGGGGGAAACGTATCTGGATCAGGCGTTGCACCGACGGGCAGAAGTTGCTTATCAGGGGCAGCTGATGCTCTATCTCAGGGGCGCCGAGCTTATCCAGTATGTCGATGCCCGTTTCAGATAGGTAGAGATGGGTGAAGCCCGACTCGTAGAGGGCTGAGCATATCTGTTCATGGGAGAACGTGTCAGGAAATTGCGCAAAAAAGACCGCAGGGACTATTCCTATGCGGTAGTTGTAATCATTCAGCTGTTCGAAGGAGTCCTGCTCGACATCAATGGCATCATTGGGGCAGACCGCCATACATTGGCCGCAGTCGATGCAAAGGTCGCTGTAAATTCTTGCCTTGCCGCCGGAGATGCGTATCGCTTTGGTCGGACACCGTTTCATGCAGTGCGTACAGCCTTTGCATTTCTCTTCTATAACATGCAGTGAGTGGTGAAATGGAAGGTTGTCCATCCTGCGCTCCTTATAGGGTAAAACGCATGGAGATATGCGTATGGTCTCCCTTTTTCGTATAGATCTTCAGCTCATCACAACTTTTCTTGATATTTGGCAGCCCCATCCCGGCACCATATCCCATCTCCCTTACCTCATTGGTGGCGGTTGACCACCCCTCTGTCATGGCTAGGTCCAGGTTTTCTATGCCGGGACCGGTATCGATGACATCAATCTGAACCCTCTCTTCCTCAATATCACAGATTACCTTCCCCCCATAGGAGTGCGCAATGACATTCACCTCCGCCTCAAAGACGGCGACGATGATCTGCTTGATTCTCTGTGGCGGTATGTTGAGTTGCTTCAAGATGCGTTTTATCTTGCTTGAAGCCTCACCTGCTACCGAAAAGTCTTTGGAAGGGACGGTGAATTCTTCATGCATCTCAATATACCGGTTTCAGTCCTTTTGCAAATAATAATCCGCTCGCCTTAAATAGGGAGTAGGGGGTGTAAGAGAGCGATATGTCCAGTTCTTTCGCCATATCGATCATGTTCTGACTTGGGCGTTTGTTGCGCACCAGGAGGATATTGCTTATATCGCTCATCTCTGCCGTTCTGATGGATTGGTTGTTTGACAGGCCCGTAATGAGGATGATGTCATCTTCCAGAATGGTGAGAACATCACTCATCAGGTCGCTTGCAAATCCTCGTTTTACCTCATCTTCCAGATGGGACTCTCCCCAGACCAATTTTCCATCGACACATTCAAGTATTTCTTTCAGTTTCATGGTGGTTAGTATATCACAATGCTCCCCTCTTCCATAGAGCAAAATGCAAGGCTGGCCCGCCTGTTTGCGAAGTGAGGCGCTTAGGTGCCTTTTTGGCTTTCAAAAAAGGGGGCAAGAAGTTATACTAGGCGTAATGAGGAGGCCTTGTGTGAAGTATATCGGAGCGTTGGACCAGGGAACTACCAGTACCCGTTTTATTCTGTTTGATGAGAAGGGGGCAAATATTGCCTCTGAGCAGCTTGAGCACCAGCAAATTTTCCCCCAACCTGGGTGGGTTGAGCATGACCCTTGGGAAATATGGGACAACAGCGGCACTTGTATCGTCAAGGCAATGAAGAAAGTAGGGGCAAAAGGCTCTGATATCCTGGGCATAGGCATCACCAACCAACGGGAGACCATCATCGCGTGGAATCCCAAGACAGGAAAGGTCTGGCATAATGCGATCGTATGGCAGGATTTGCGTGGCGCACCACTGATCGACTCCTTGAAGGAGAAAGTGGATGCACTCTGGTTGCGCGAGAGAAGCGGGCTCATATTCAGCCCGTATTTCGCGGCCTCAAAGATCGCCTGGCTTTTGGACAATGTCACCGGCCTGCGGGAAGAAGCGGAAAGGGGCGAGGTTGTCTTCGGGACCATTGACACCTGGTTGACCTGGAACCTCAGCGGAGGCAAGGTCCTGGTTACCGACGTCACCAATGCCTCGCGTTATATGCTGATGAACATAAGCACCTGTCAGTGGGATGAAGAACTGCTGGCACTTTTCAATATCCCCAAACAGGCCCTCCCCACTATCGTCCCCTCCTCAGGGGTGGTATATGCCAAGACAGCACCAAGCGGACCTCTCCGCGCGGAGGTGCCCGTCTGTGGAATTCTAGGGGACCAGCAAGCGGCTCTCTTCGGACAGGCCTGCTTTACCAAAGGCCTGGGCAAAAGCACGTACGGCACCGGATGCTTCCTGCTGGTCAATACTGGGGAGAAGCTTGTCTATTCCGATAACGGGCTTCTGTCGACAGTTGCTTACCAGCTAGGCGATGCGAAACCTGTATATGCCCTCGAAGGTTCCGTTGCGGTTGCAGGCTCCTTGGTCCAATGGGCCCGGGACAATCTGAAGATTGTCTCCGACCCCCAGGAACTGGACAAGCTGGCCACCTCTGTGCCAGACTGCGGCGGTGTATACATAGTTCCTGCCTTCAGCGGCCTGTTCGCACCATACTGGCGCTCGGATGCACGGGGGGTAATTGCAGGGCTTACCGGCTTTGCAACCAGAGCACACCTTTGCAGGGCAATCCTTGAGGCGACGGCCTTTCAGGCTAACGATATTTTCAAGGCGATGGAGAGTGACAGCAATATCCGTATGACTACCTTGAAGGTGGATGGGGGTTTGACAAACAGTACCCCGCTGATGGAGTTCCAAGCTGATCTTCTGGGTATCCCTGTTATCCGCCCCTTGGTTGTGGAGACTACTGCACTGGGGGCCGCTTACGCAGCCGGACTCTCTGTAGGGGTCTGGAAGAGTGTTGATGATCTTTCCTCATATTGGCAGGAAGAGACACGCTGGTCGCCTACCATGGATAAGGCCGTACGTGATGAAAAGCAACGTCTTTGGAAAAAGGCTGTGAGTCGAACACTCGATTGGGTCTCTTCCGACAAGGAAGAATAGAGGTATATGGATGTTCTCTGAAGTAGTGCAAAACATACTCGCTTTCCTTCGCCCCGCCTTGCAGGTGGGGGTGTTGGCATGGGTGTTCTATCGCTTTTATGATGCCATAGCGCAGACGAAGGCCCTGCAGATAGTGAAGGTGCTTGTCGTCATCTTCTCTGCCTATGCAATAAGCTACATACTCGCCCTTGAAGTGTTGTTGTGGGTATTCAAAGTGCTCGCCATCCCTCTTACCATTTTTATCTGCATAATCTACCAGCCTGAATTGAGGCGCTCTTTCACCCAACTGTGGAGCGGGCGGAGCAGGCTCTTTAGGATCGGGACCCAGACAACCAGTGGGGACCAGATAGACAGCATCCTCAATGCATGCAATGTCCTGGTCAACAAGAGAAGGGGGGCTCTCATAGTCTTCCCCCGCCGCTTAGGCATTAAAAATATCATAGACAGCGGGACCAAGCTGAATGCCGACTTGTCGACGTCTCTGGTCCTCACTGTCTTCGACCATGATACACCCTTGCATGATGGGGCCATGATCATCCAGAACGGACGGATCGTTGCAGCAGGCTGCTACCTGCCCCTCAGTGAGCAGACTGACATCAAGAAAAGCTTTGGTACCCGTCATAGGGCTGCCTTGGGAATGGCTGAGGAGTCCGATGCGGTAGTCCTCATAGTCAGTGAAGAGACCGGGGCAATAAGCATGACCTACAATGCCAACCTCTACTATGATCTCGAACCAAGCACTATCAAGAGGATGCTTCTCGCCCTCTTCAGCTATCACGAAATCACTCCTGAGGAGTTGTTGCAGGAGGCAAGCAGCGATGAAACTGAATAAGCATCTGCAAAACATGCTCTACCACTGGCCAGCGAAAGTAATATCACTGGTCTTTGCCATATTCATCTACCTCTTCATCCAGTACTCGACTGTTGGAGCACGTGTGGTGACGATTCCCTTGGACGTGCACCTGCCTAGCGGTTACGAGGCCTTGAGCCTGGTCCCCGAATCAGTAGAGATTGAGATCCGAGGCAATGAGGATGTCATCTATCTGATCGACCCCAACTCCATCAAGGCAAGCATCAATTTTTCTTTTGTACAGGAGGAGGGCATAGCCAGGGCTCCTGTGGTGCTGATCTATGAGGAGAATGTCTTCGAAAGCGGAGGGGTCTCCGTTGCACCCAATCCCAGTGAGCATAGGATCCTCTTCAAGCGGCAAGGCGGACAGTGATGGTTGAGGGTATCGGTATCGACATTGTAAACATCTCTCGTATGGACTCTCTTTCGGAGAGTGTGCTCAAGCGTCTCTTCCACCCTGAAGAGGTTGCCTATGCCCTTACCCTGGGGCCCAAACGCAAGAGTGAATACCTGAGCGGCAGGTTTGCTGCAAAGGAAGCGCTGGGCAAGGCACTGGGGACAGGGATGGCAGGCATGCGCCCATCTGATATCCAAACCGATGCGACAGAGAGTGGCAAACCTTTCATGGTGCTCCATGGCACTGCCAAGACTATGGTGGGGAATCGTACCATCCTTCTCTCCATCTCCCATGACCCCCCGGTAGCCAGCGCTGTAGTGCTGTTGCAAGGTGGCTCAGATGGCGCGCACTGACTGGAGGAGACCCCCTTTGTTACCCTTGGAAGAGGGGGTGCGACGTATCCGCATGACCGTTGCCTATGATGGGCAACATTACAATGGGTGGCAGAAACAGACAAACGGTTTGGGCATTTCCGATCGTATCGAACAGGAAATCCAGAATATGATAGGGGAGAAGGTCACTCTTGTAGGTAGTGGCCGGACAGATAGCGGGGTGCATGCCCTGGCTCAGGTCTGTCATTTCGATACCTACAACCAGGGCATCGACGGGAAGGTCTTTGCCGTTGCACTCAACAGGTTGCTCCCCACTGATATCAGGATTATGGAGAGCCGTGAGGTGGATGGCTCCTTCCATGCCCGCTTTACAGCGATGGGCCGCAAGTACCGCTACTACATTAAGCAAGAGAGGGAGATGACACCCTTTGATATCAAGCAAGTGGCAAAGGTCAGGAAATTTCCCGACATCGGGCTGCTCAATGCATATGCCGCACATATACAGGGAACCCATGACTTCACTACTTTTACGGCCCGTGGAGACAAGTCCTTGAGCCGATGGAGAGATATCTATGAATCATACTGGACATATGAGGTGGACCGCTTTGGCTCCAAGGTGCTGACCTACACCATCAGCGGCAATGCCTTTCTGTATAGGATGATCCGTTCGCTGGTAGGTTCCATGTTGGAATTTGCAGAAAAGGGAGTCGATGCCGCCACTTTCAAGGAGATCATGGAAAGCCATGACCGCAGGCGTTCAGGCAGGACAGCCGCCCCATGGGGGCTCTACTTCTACGCCATCTCCTACGATCCTGAGGAGTATGCCTGGTTTGAGGAACAACAACATGAGTAATATAGAAGAGAAGAGAGAGGCACTCGCCCAAGATTTGCAACAGTTCCTATACTATTGTGACCAGGCCGAGGAGATGATTACGGGCAAAGAGGTCACTCCAAGTCCAGTGATGGATTTCTCATCCCTGGTAGATGAGATACTTCCCCTCCCCCTGGACAAGGACGCTCCCGAGGGAGCCTCCATGAAGCAGCTGGTGCGGATGGTACAGGAGTGCACCCGCTGCCCCTTATGCGAAACTCGCACACATACGGTCTTTGGGGAGGGAGCCCTTCCTTCCCGTCTTCTTGTCATCGGAGAGAGTCCGGGAGCGGATGAAGATGCCACCGGAAGAGCTTTTGTCGGTAAGGCAGGGCAGTACCTGGATACCTGGCTTACCCCCCTTGGCTTGTCCAGAGAGACCAATGTCTACCTTTCCAACATTATAAAATGCCGTCCTCCGGAGAACCGCACTCCCCATGTCAATGAGATATCCAGCTGCCTTCCCTTTGTGAGAAGGCAGATCCGCCTTGTTAAGCCTGAGCTTATTCTTCTGATAGGAGGAGTTGCCAGCAAGGCCCTTCTCGATACCGATAAGGGAGTGGGTGAGCTTCGTGGCCGTTTTTACCGTTATGAGGGGGTTCCTGTCCTGGTTACCTACCACCCTGCTGGTGTGCTTCGCAATATGGAAGAGCTCAAACGGCCTGTCTGGGAAGACCTGAAGAAGGTCGCGGCCTTTCTCAACCTCACCCTCCCTGGCAGGTCAAGATGAGCAAGTTTGCCCACCTCGTCCTAGATGTCCCCGTAAAGCAGAGCTTCACCTATGCTATACCCGAGGAACTGCTAGAGAGTGTCGGTGTCGGGGTGCGGGTAGTCGTCCCGTTCGGAAAGCGGGAGATGACAGGCTATGTAATCGGTCTGGCGGATGATTTTGAAGCTCCCTATCAGGTAAAGGATATCAAACGGGTCATCGACAAGGTGAGCCTCTATGGAGACAAATCTGTAGAGCTTGCCTTATGGATGAGCCGTTTCTACCTTTGCAGCCAGGGAGAAGCCCTGAGCATGATGATTCCTGGCGGTAGGCGTGACAGCAGCACCCCCGCCTTAGCCGTTGAGGACGATGAGACCATACGCGAGGTAATGAACCTATCTGCTGACCAGCAGGCGGCCATCGAGACCATCAATGCTGCGAAAGATGCCATGTACTATCTCTACGGGATAACAGGCAGCGGCAAGAGCGAAGTCTTTCTTCGCTGTACCGAGGCGATGATCGCTCAGGGTAGGTCGGTCATCTACCTTGTACCTGAAATTACCCTTACTCACCAGCTTGCGAGGCAGGTGACCAACAGGTTCGCAAACAAGGTTGCCATCCTTCACTCCGCCCTCACTCCGAGTCAGCGTCTGAGCCAGTGGAAACGAATTCGAAGCGGGGAGGTTCTGTTCGCCATAGGCGCACGCAGTGCGGTCTTTGCCCCGTTTGAGAATCTGGGCATGATCATCATCGATGAGGAACACGAGAACAGCTACAAGAGCGGCAATACCCCGCGTTACCATGCACGCCAGGTGGCACAGCAGCGCTGCCGTGAGGAGGGGGCCATCCTGGTCATGGGTAGTGCCACCCCATCCCTTGAAGCTTGGAGCATGATGAAGAAGGGGCAGGTAAAGGCGCTGCGACTCGATAGCCGGGTGGGAGGGGGAGTTCCCCCAAAGGTCCGTGTTGTGGATATGCAAGGGGAGAAGCATACCATCAGCAAGAAGCTTTTAGCTGAAATCAAGGCTGTCTTGGCCCGTAAGAAACAGGTGATCCTCTTCCTGAACCGAAGGGGATTCTCCTATTTTTTCCATTGTAAAAGCTGTGGCTACGACATGCAGTGTCCCCACTGTTCCGTCTCCCTGACCTTTCATCAGGGCAAGGGGGAGATGATCTGCCACTACTGTGGGTACCGTAGGAAACCGATACAAGTCTGTCCTGAATGTCACTCCCTTGATGTTGGTTACAGCGGCTTCGGTACTGAGATGGTCGAACAGGATGTGCGTATGTTTTTCCCTCAGGCGAGTATCAGGCGCCTCGATACTGACAGTGCCAAGGATAAGAAGCATATGCATGAGGTCCTGGAACAGTTTCGCAAGGGGGAAGTCGATATCCTGTTGGGAACCCAGATGGTTGCCAAGGGGCTCAATTTTCCTGGAGTGGAGCTTGTCGGGATCGTCCTGGCGGATAGTGGTATGAATATTCCTGATTTCCGCTCCCAGGAGCGTACGTTTTCGCTCTTGATGCAGGTCTCGGGCAGAGCCGGACGGTATAATGACCAGGGCCAGGTCATCATTCAGACTTTCCACCCCGAAAATGCTGCAGTGCTCTATGCGCAGCACAGGGAAGTGGATGCTTTCTTTGACCAGGAGCTTGTTATGCGCGAGGAGACCGGGTTCCCCCCCCATACCCGTCTGATCAACCTGGTCCTGAGAGGCAGGAATAGGGAGAAGGTCAGTGCTGAGGCCGATAAGCTGGAAAGCCTGCTTGAAGCCGCTATTGCAACCTACAAGGGTGAGGGTTCTCCCTCAGTGATGTGCAATAGCGAATGCCCCCTGGAGAAGATCGCATCGAACTGGCGAAATCATATCCTGGTGATGGGCAGTGACGCCTCCTCGGCCCATAAGGTTGTGTCCCATGTCCTGGAGCACTACACAGCCCCTTCCGGCATCTATGTGGAGGTCGATATAGACCCTTTGCAAATGTTGTAGCGTTGACCGAGGACTCTTGTGTTGGTATCATATATCTACCATGTTAGATATATACACCCTTGGGGAAGAGGTACTCACAGAGAAGTGCCAACCAGTAACCAAATTCGATAGCGGCCTTCGTGTCCTTGTCGATGCCATGTTTGAAACTATGTCCGAAGCTGATGGAGTCGGCCTTGCCGCCCCTCAGGTAGGCGTATCGCTGCGTCTTTTTGTGATAAACATCCACGGAGTGGAGAAACGAGCATATATAAACCCTCAAATACTGGAAACATCCATAGAGACCGATTGTGCAGAAGAGGGTTGCCTCTCCGTACCCGGTGTCTGGCATGATGTTGTCCGTCCTGCAAGGGTCAATGTGCAGGCTCAGGACATTGAAGGGAAACCGTTTACCGTCAAGGCGGATGGGTTGCTTGCACGGGCGATCCAACACGAGAACGACCATCTCAACGGCACACTGTTCATCGACCGCCTTAGCGCTGAGGAGAGGGAGAGCATGGTGAAGGCTTACGAGAAGAGAAACCGCCCACGCAAGAGGCGCAAGGCGTGAGGATCCTGTTTGCAGGGACTCCCGAGATTGCTGTGCCCACCTTACGCGCCCTCGCCGAACACTTTGATGTGGCTGCGGTACTGACCAATCCTGACAAGAAAGGGTCGAGGGGAAAGACCCTGCTCCCTTCTGCTGTAAAGGTGGAGGCCCTGAGTCTCGGGTTACCCGTTTTGCAGCCTGATAGATTGCGTACCGAAGCGAGGGACCTGGTCTCTTCCTATGGTTGCGACACCCTAGTCTGCTTTGCCTATGGCAAGATATTCGGACCACGGTTCCTATCACTGTTTTCAGGGGAAAAACTCAACATACACCCCTCCCTTCTGCCTCTATTGAGGGGACCTTCCCCTATCCAAGGGGCGATTCTCAACCAGTTTGAAAGAACCGGAATAAGTATCCAGCGCCTTGCTGCCGAGATGGACAGCGGGGATCTGCTGCACAGTGAGTCCTTCCCCCTCCAAGGCGATGAGACCACCCTGTCCCTGACTGACATAGTCAAAGAGAGAGCCGCTGGTCTTGCCGTACAGGCCCTGAAGAAGGTAGAGGACGGTTCTGCCTTGTTTGTCCCCCAGGAGGGTGTGCCTACCTATACCACCCTCATATCGCGCGAGATGGCCCGAATCGACTGGAACCTCCCTGCAACACATATCCATGCCCAGATAAGGGCTATGAACCCTTGGCCAAAGGCCCACACCACTTTTGAAGGGGAGACTCTCTATATCACCTCAGTCACCGGTCTGCGCAAGGATGCCTCTTCAGATCCTGTGCCCCCGGGGACAGCGGTAGGCACGGTCGTCGCCAAGCAGAAAGGCAGGGGTGTAGCGATAGCCACAGGCGATGGTCTGCTCTGGATCGACCGGATGCAGATGGAAAAACGTAAGGAGATGGACTGGGTCTCATTCCTACCAGGTAATCGTACGTTCCTAGGAACAAAGTTAGGGTAACAATGAAAAGGCGAGCGCTCTCTTTGCTTGTTGTTCTCTTGTGCACTCTCTCTCTCTTTGCCTCCAGACCGACTGTGGCCCTGGTGCTCTCCGGAGGGGGATCAAGAGGTCTTGCACATATTGCGGTGCTGGAGGCCGTAGAGAAGCATGGCATCCCCATAGATATGATTCTTGGAACCAGTATGGGGGCACTTGTGGGCTCACTCTACTCTGCCGGGTATAGTCCCAAGGAGATTAGGGCCTTTGCTGAGGCTCCGAATTTTTCCACAATGTTTCTGGAGAGCTCCTTCAGCTCTGCCTATGATATAGCCCGGGCGTTCGAACCGACCCACAGCAATGTCTTCTCCCTAGGTTTTGATAAGCAGGGAGTCGGGACCTCTCCGGGCCTGCTTGGTGATCAGAAGGTCATGGAGTTGCTCGCCTCGGTCTTTTCCAAACTCCCCGATGACATGGATTTTGATGATCTTGAAATTCCCTTCAGGTGTGTCGGAGCCAATGTTGCAACAGGGGAGAAGATTCTGTACGCGAGGGGCTCGCTGATAACAGCGGTCCGTTCAAGTATCTCCATACCCATCATTTTTGACCCTTATCCCCAGCCCGATGGCACCTACGCCGTCGATGGCGGCATTGTGGATAACTTGCCGATACAGGCAGCCAAGGACCTCGGTTATGATATCGTGATCGCCTGTGATGTGAATGCAACCATCCAGAGTGCTGAGGACCTGATGGGATCTTTCTCCAGCATGCTTATGCAGACAATGGTGCTGATCAATCAGATTGGGGCGAAACCCCAGCACCAACTTGCAGACCTGCTGATATGTCCCGACCTCACTAAGGTCCTCGCCCTCGACTTTTCGAAACCCGAGCAGATCATACGGGAGGGGGAGAGGGCCTGTGATGAAAAGGAAGAGGAGTTCAAGACTCTTGCCAACCGTATTTCCCTAGACCGGCCTCTGCTGTTCAAAGAGAAGGGAAGAGATGGTACCTACCTGCTCAAAGGTGATCCTCTCATAAGTGACGTGCAGGTAGTTGACGTTTCGCTGTTTCCTGCTGCAGATATTCCACAAAAGGAACATTTTTCCATGTTTGCCGGCCGGCCGCTGGATGATGGGACGAAACTGGAGCTTTCTCACTCCCTTGCCCTTATCAAGAAACATTACCGCCTCTCCTCAGCCACCTACCAGATGGCAACCATCAGTGAAGGGGAGGGCGAGCTCATCATAGTCATCCAGTCCCTGAAGAAGAGTGACTCCAATATCAGCCTAGGTGTTTCCGGAAGCACCGGCATCGCAAACAACACGCCCAACGGTGGTGCCTGGCTCTCTGCGGATGCTAGGGTAAATGCCCGCATTTCCAATATGATGGACTCAGATTTCTCCATGGAGATATTGGCCACGCTCGGACAGACTTCCAAGTTGAAGCTCTCCGCTCTCTATCCCTTCTATGTCTCACCCTATGCATCCTTGGACTTGGACTTCTCCATTGCCTATGAAGGTGGTGGTTTCTCCCCGCTGAACAGTATGGTGAACGGGCAGAGGGAGGTAGCACTGGATAAGGGCTTCACTATGGAGCTGGGTATGGATTACAGGTTCCTTGATTATGGGAGGCTGAATTTTGGTGGGTTGGTTGACTTGGTCTTTCTGTATGACACACGGTGGGAAACGCAGTTCTTTGCTGTCCCATCCTTGTATGCATCATTGGTCTGGGATACTCAATTATCGATATTTGCCTCCACTGGTGTGCGCGGTGAGTTCTGGAGCACATTGGGAAGGTATGAAAGGGCTGTGTTCGGTCTGCAGGCCGCTTGGAGACAACGGTTCGTCATTGGCAGCAAATCTTCAATCGGCTACGATATTCATCTGGCAATGATGCGTATGCCTTATCCGCTTCTCTCATCTTATGTAGATATCGGCGGGCTGAACGCATTCCCGGGATACAGTGCAGGTTCTTTGAAACGGGATGTTGCCCAGATAGGCGCGCTCTACCAGTATGCCATTGGGGAATTTTTAGGATTTGACTCCTTCTTGCAGACAACAGCAAAGATTATTGTGACAGACCGTTACGATCCCTATCTTGTCCCACCCTCTTCCTACCCCTTTGACCCCTGGCTCTCTTCCCCTGTTGATTTTGACTTCGGCTTGAGCATGGGCATGGGATTGCAGACCCCTTTGGGGGATGTGATCATACGGTTCGGAGCAAGTGTCCTCGGTCAGGTCTCATTGGCTATAGAAATCCTCTGATGAGAAAGCATTGGAGGGGGTATGCCCAGTATCTTGAATCAGTCTACTCCAAGCGGGTCTACCGTATAGGCCTTGATGCGGGCTTCTCCTGTCCTAACCGTGATGAGGGCAGGGCAGGAGGCTGTGCCTTTTGTGATGGAACCGGCGCAAGTGCGATGTACCAACGATCGGGTGAGAGTTCTTTTACTCATGCAAGCCCTTTTGATGAGGAGCTCAGCAAAACAGCCCCGATCGCCGTGCTCTCCCTTGAGCAGCGATGTTCCTCCCTCAAAGACCAGATAGAGCGCGGCCGTTCCTTTTTGAAACGCCGCTACAAGGCTGAGCTGTTCAGTGCCTACTTCCAGGCATGGACCAACACGTATGCAGATGTCGCTACCTTGAAGGCGCTCTATGATGCCGCCCTGGATGAGGGTCCGTTTACAGAACTTATCATCTCCACCAGGCCGGACTGTATCACCGATGAGGTGCTAAACCTGCTAAAGGGGTACAAGAGCCGTGTCAGCAAAGTGTGGGTCGAACTCGGCCTTCAGAGCTCCAATCCCCAGACGTTGAAGCGGATCGGCCGCGGACATGATGCAGATTGTTATATTCTTAGTGCAAAAGCGTTACATTCCCGCGGTATTGGTGTTTGTACTCATATAGTGGTAGGTCTGCCGGGAGAAACCCAAGGTGATTTCAAACAGACCTGCCTGTGGATCAATAAGGCTGAAAGCGAAGCTGTCAAGATTCACAACCTCCATGTTTGTGGGGGTACGAGGCTGTACGACTGGTATGCACAGGGGGAGGTCAGTGTGCCCTCCCTGAGAAGGCATGTGGAAAACAGCATTTGGATTCTTAGACATTTGAAAAAAGACATTGTGGTGGAACGGCTTATATGCGAGACTCCTAATCATAGGTTGGTGGCTCCAAGGACGTTTCCGGACAAGAGCGCATTTCTTTCTCTTCTCGAAAAGACAATGGAAGAGCGGGATGTGTGGCAAGGGGATTTGACATGAAAAACCGGCTTCCGTTACAGACAATACTCAGGACAGTGGGGATTACCCTCTCTGTTTTTGTAGTGTTTGCCATCCTTTATTTCTCATTCATACCTGCGGAGAATTATCCAAGCTTCACATGGATTCCTTTTGCAGATAAGGGGGACCACATGCTTGCCTATGCTTGCCTTGGATTCTCCTTGTTCTACGCTACGCTGCAGATCCCAGGTTCAGGAAAGACCAGAAAGGATGGTAGAAAAACTCGTTCAACCCTCCACCTCTCCTCTTGGGCTGGCCCTTCCATCATCAAGACACTGGTACTCGGATTGCTTTTGGGCTTTATGGTCGAGATGCTCCAACCATTTTTCGGGCGTTCCCGCGAGTGGATGGACTTGGCCGCTGATTGTATGGGACTGGTGGTAGGTTTGGCCTTGGCACTGGTCCTGCTCAATCTGGTAGGCAACTACTTCTCGACCCGCCCATGGTTATATGATCCTAATTGGAAGGTGGGCCCCGATGAAACTCTCAAGGAAAATTAGTGAAGCGTTGCAAGAAGCGGTAGTCAGGCTACCCTCGGATGTCCTTTCCTGTATAAGACAGGGGAGGGAAGAGGAGGCAAAAAACGCCTCCGATGTCGCAGGCAAGACAAGCTTGGCGGTCTTTGATGCCATCCTGGAAAATCTAAAGATAGCTGATAAGAATCTCCTGCCCATGTGCCAGGACACCGGTATGTTCGTGTTTTTTGTGGATTTGGGCAGATCATGCCCGCTAGTGCCCTCCAAGATTGAGAAAGCCATCAACGAAGGGGCCCTTGATGCTGTAGAGAAGGCATACTATAGGCGCTCGGTGGTCACCGACCCTGTCTTTACCCGAAAAAATACCCAAAACAATCTCCCTCCTATAATCCACTGGAACCTTGTCGATGGAGAAGGCCTTACCATAAGGGTGCTTCTCAAGGGGTTTGGCAGTGAGAACTGCAGCTCTGTGAGGATGCTCAACCCGACAGGAGGGCCTAAGGCTGTCATCGACGCAGTCTGTGATATAGTGCGCCTGGGCGGAGGGAAGCCTTGCCCTCCCATATTCCTTGGTGTGGGCATCGGCGGTACTATGGAGCGCTCAGCATATCTGAGCAAGCGAGCCCTGCTCAGGGATGCGCGCATAGCACACGCCGATCCATCCTATGCCAAGCTTGAAGAGGATATTCTCGCGGCTGTCCAGACCCTTAGGATAGGCGGCGGGGGTTTTGGAGGCAGGGTGACCGCCTTGCATGTGGCCATCGAGGAGGAGCCTACCCATATAGCCGGGATGCCTCTCTCCGTTTCCATCAACTGTTGGGCAGATCGTAAGGCAGAGATTGTCTGGGAGGGGGAAGATGCGTAAGATTCAACTACCGATTGCAGAGAGCGACTTGCTCTCCTTGAGGGCATTCGACCAGGTGTTGCTCAGTGGGACGATCTATGTGGGAAGGGACCAGGTGCATAGCAGGCTTTTCGATCTCTTGGAAAATAACCAGAAGCTCCCTATCGTGCTACAGGGGCAGGCGATCTACTACATGGGGCCTTCTCCCGCTCCCGAAGGGTTTCCTCTGGGAGCATGCGGCCCAACTACAAGTGCCCGTATGGACCCGTTTGCACCCCGTCTTCTGGATGAGGGCCTTAGGGTCATGGTTGGCAAGGGTCCGAGAAGTGAAGCTGTAATCTCCTCCATCATACGTAACCGGGCTCTCTACTTGCAGGCGTTCGGCGGCTGTGGCGCACTCTATGCCTCGACCGTCAGGAAGGTGGAAACCCTGGCTTTTCCTGAGTTGGGCCCTGAAGCTCTTCTGCTCCTGGAGGTAGAGGATTTTCCTGTGGTCGTAGCTATCGACAGCAACGGGACAAGCGTTTTCTCACGCTAGGGCGATATTTGCACCTGCACAGAGCAGATTTGTAATGTTTTACTGGACGTTAAGCGGTATGTGCGGTAAAGTTTCCTGTATGCAAGCCTCCGCTTGGTAGTTGTTGTCATCTCGGGGTGAATGACAATACTGAACCAAGCTAGCGCACTCCCTGTCTTTCAGCGTAGTGCCAGGAGGCAAAACCCCTGCAACGGAAGGTTGTGCCGTGAAGAATTTTTTCCTTATTTGCATCTTTTCTTGTATCGCAATGCTCTCTCTAGTCAGTTGTGGCCGATCAGAAGAAACGCCAGTGGTGAACGCCTCTGCTGCAATTCCGGCGATAACACCCAATACCCCGGTCGTCCAGACAAAAACAGAGGTGGTTGTCACAGACTCCATCAAGGACAAGCCGAAACCCGTATCTCTGGATGAGCGCTTTAGCTACACCTATGGGTATATGCTCTTCTCCACCATGAGAGAGCAGGGTTTTGATAAACTTGACAGTGAATTCTTTGCCAAGGGTGCCCTCGACGCCCAGACTGGTTCGGGGTACTTCTCACAGGAAGAGATGAGCAAAGTTCTCTATGAAGTGCAGAACAAGATGTTGGAGATTGCACAGATGGAGCAGGATGCCATCGCCCGTGAAAACCTTGAACGGGCAGAATCCTTCCTTCAGCTCAACAAGGGCCAGAAGGGAGTAAAGGTTACCGACTCCGGTTTGCAGTATAAGGTCCTTACAGAGGGCGAGGGAGCCAAGCCCACAGGGGAACAGATGGTTGAACTCGATTACCAGATGATCCTGCTCAACGGTCAGGTTGTGGACTCCTCCTACGAGCGAGGCCACCCCTCCCGATTTCAGCTGAAGGCAATAGGAGTCCCCGGGTTTGTCGAGGGTGTGAAGCTGATGAGCGAAGGTTCGAAATATCAGTTTTGGATCCATCCCGATCTCGGATATGGCAAGGAAGGGACCCCGAGCATATATCCTAATAGCCTGCTCATTGTGCAGGTCGAGCTCAAGGCCGTGGAGAACGTTCAGTAGGGATCCCGAACAAATGTAACATTTCAGCCAAGGCGTGTATCTCGTACGTAGGCTTCAGGCCCGTACAGTTCTTGTGCGCCCCATCCTTGTTAAGCCACAGCGTGTCCATACCGAAGGATATCCCTCCCTGGATGTCGCTGCTCAGGCTGTCACCGATCATAAGGCACTCTTTCTTTTTCGATTCCAAGCCGGTCCTTTCCAGCATGACAGAGAAAAACTGCTTGTCCGGCTTTTGCGCCCCGATTTCCTCACTGATGAAGATATCCTTGAAATATCTCTCCGTTTCTGATTGGGCAAGGCGGCCTCGCTGCACATGGGCAATGCCGTTCGAGGCAAGGAAGAGTGTGTAGCCGCGCTCAACGAGCGCATCCAGGAGAGGTCGGCTCTCCTCATAGAGGATGCCTTGTTCCGAGAGGTAGCTCTGGTATGTCCTGCTTGCAAGTGCCGGGTCCAGCACAAGCCCTTCGGAAGCGAAAAAATCCTCGAACCGTTTGATCTTCAGGGTTGCTTGCGTAAGTTCTGACCGTTCAAAGGCCTTCCAGCACGCTTCATTGCAGGCTTTGTACTTTACCAACTGCTCGTGTGTCGCATCGAGACCAAGCTTTTCCGCCATCAGGTAGAAAGCGCGGTTTTCAGCTTCATCGAAGTCAAAGAGTGTCCCATCTGCATCAAAAAAAAGATATCTGTACATCGGTGCCTATACTCCTTTACTTGCTTTGTCGCTCCCTGTACCATAAAGAAAAATGGTTGGTCTGTAAATAATACCAGAAAAGGGAGATTGTCATGTCAGATTCATTTATGAAAAGGCACCTTAACACAACTGCAGTGCTTGCTACCATACTCTCAATACTTGGCATCTACATGATGTTTCAGGGTGAGTCGTTTGCAAAGGCTTTTGTCGCACTGCTCGGAGGGGGGATGGTGGTTACAGGGATCAACTCCCTCATATCAATGCGCCTGTATGCATTGGGACCCCGTAACAAGAGTGCCTTGGCGATCAAGGGGCTCGTCAATATCGCCATCGGTGTCCTGGTTGTAATTCTTTCCTTGTTCACAGAGAATTTCGGTACGCATATCCTTCTCTACATACTAGGCGCACAGCTGTTGGTCTCTGCCCTCATATCGGTCATCCAGGCATTTCTCTTGCGCAAGGGCAATGTAAGTGTTGCCCCCTTGCTCTCAGAAGCGCTTTTTTCCATTGTACTTGCAATCCTGTTCTTCGCCTTCCCGACCCAGATAGGAAGTTTGCTCCTCAAGTTGGTCGGGGTTGTGCTTCTCGCTTCTGGAATCGGGATGTTCGTATGGTCCATGAGGGTGAGGAAGCTCACCAGACAATATGGGGCCAGCTCAGCCACCACTATCGAGGGTGTGGCTGAGGTTGTCGGAGAGCCGAGTTCCAAAGAGGACAAGTCCTGATCAGGGGACCAGGAAGGTCCCCAGCACGCCAAAGCGTGAGATGCCGCTCTCGTCAGGAACCGACTCCCCTCCAATGGTCAGCATCGTTGATGTGAGGGGGAGGAGCTTTCTGCTGTAGATGAAATCAACCCGTTCACCCCATTCTGGAGTGATGATGGTATTGCCGGCATTGGTCGCCTCACTGAAGTGTGTGAGCCTGTAGGTATCATAGAATCCTTCGCTCTCCAGAAATTCTGAAAGTGGCCAGAGGTAGTCAGTCTGGCGATACCCTACAGGGCTGAAGGTGTTCCAGTCACGATACGATGGTTCGTACAGGGAAGCTCCCAGGAGGGTGGCTACTGTGAGGGATCCCTCCCCAAGCATCTGTTGGAGATGGCCCAGCCTGGCGGCAGTGACGCTCTTCTGTGTCGTTTGCCACTCCCTTCCTCCGACGAGATCTCTCACGACCTGGTATTCCGGAAGGTTAGCCACCACGAGTTGCAGGGTCTTGTCCTGCTGATACTGGATTTCAGCGCCAAAGTTGCTCATCTCTAGAATCGGGAAACTGGTTATTATCGCTCCTGTGCTGAAAAGGGCGGCATTCGAGCGCATCTCCTTGACTAGGGCTATCACATTTTCCATATGGCCGGTCACAAAGACAACGGGGACATCCAGGTCGCTGATGCTCTTGCTTGCCTCAAGGACCACCTTGCTGTCTTTCCATGGGACATCATCCAATGGGAGCATGAGTGCGCGCAGCTTCTCCCCCTCGTTTGCGAGGGTGGTGGGTTTGTCCGTCTTATAGAGCCTGGGATAGGTGATCTGGTCCAGTGGTGGGATTTGTCTCCACTCCTTTTCCATGGCGATGCGCCTCTCCTCATTCTCAGCGGCGATACGTTTCTCCTCAGCTTCCAGTGCAAGGCGTTTTGCCGATCGTTCCTGCTCCAGTCGTTTAGCCTCTTCGCTTCGTTCCTGTTCGAGGCGATTCTTCTCCTCGATGGTAAGTGTCTTCTCTTCAAGCTGAGCCTTGAGCATACGGGTTTCCATTTCGAGGGCATCACGTTCGTCGCTGAGCTCCTGCAATAGGGAGAGTCTTAGCTTCTCTTGCTCAGCCAATTCTTCCTCTATGCGCAGGCGCTGCTCTTTCTGCTCCTGCTGGAGTGTCCTGTTCTCCTCTATGAGGCTCTGCAACTCAAAAATTTCTGTTTCAAGCAGAACGTTCTGCTGCTCCATTTCAAGAATCTGGTCTGCTTTTGCCTGGGCTTCAAGGTGTAACTTTTCCTTTTCCAGGGTAAGGGCGGCTATTCTTCTCTCACTCTCTATCAGTGCCGGGGAGTATTTGGTGATGGTCTTCTCTTCAACAACTGAGGGTATGGGTTCAATTGTTGCCATTCCTTTTGCTGCCGTGTAGGTCTGACAACCCAGAAACAACAGGGGTAGGAGGGTGAAGAGCAGGATGATGGTTCGTCGTCTTTTCATGATAGGTTCCTTAGGTGGTGAAGAAGGCTTCAGCCCGTTTTTTTGCATCAGCTTTTTTTCGTTCTTCATCTGAGCTGTCATTGCCCAGCATAAAGAAATCACAAAAGTTAGCTTCTTTTTTTTCTATAATAAGTTCATCGACCCCTTCAAGGCAGTCGTGGTAAGATCCAGGGCTGTAGAATCTGCAGTTATAGCAACTGTGCAGGGGGTTGTCACAGTTCGGGCAGAGGGTGTGGGTGCCTATGGTCAAGAATGCATCTATTGCTGCATGGCAGTGGTGGCATGCTTTCATAGTCAGAATTTCAACTGTTCCCCATACTTGGCCATCTCGCCCTCAGCATAGGTCTCTTTTGTGAATCCGAACTTCTGCCCGTCATTGTTGTAGCGGGGTATGATGTGGATATGGAGGTGCGGCACCTCCTGTCCGCTTGCCTTTCCGTTGTTGATTACCAGATTGGTCCCATCACAGCCGAGGGTGGTACGAAGTTTCTTGTCGGCCTGTTGTGCGATATCCATAAGATGGTGCAGTGTCTGCGGGGGACACTCGCTGAATGTGGGGTAGGGCTCGCTGGAAATGACCAAAAGATGCCCCTTGTGGACAGGGTTTATGTCCAAGATAACGGTACAAAATGCATCTTCATGCAGTTTTACGGAGGGTATCTCGCCCTCCCGAATTTTAGTGAAAACAGTTTTCATGGCACACCTCAACGACATTGTAGCATACAATTATCTAGTCGGAAAAGGATTGTGTTGACAATAGGGATTGCACAAAAATCCCTATTGTAATATTATCCACAAGGTACGCTACACATTCAGTAGTTTGCGGGCCCGTGTTTTTATCCCTTCCTCATTGCAGTATATGGGTATACAGGAAACAGCAGGCTCTTTCAATAACGGAAATTTAAAGTTGCAGGAGATACTGCAGCATCGCTTTTATTCTAGATTATAGAGGTTTAATAGTATGGCTGATTTGCAAAACATGAGGAACATCGGAATTAGTGCCCACATTGACTCGGGTAAGACTACTCTCACCGAACGCATCCTCTACTACTGCAATAGAATCCACGAAATACATGAAGTTCGTGGTAAGGACGGCGTTGGGGCTACCATGGATAGCATGGAGCTTGAGCGAGAACGTGGAATTACAATTGCTTCCGCAGCAACAAACGTTATGTGGAAGGAGACTGAGATCAACATCATCGATACTCCGGGACACGTTGACTTCACCATTGAAGTCGAGCGTTCCTTGCGCGTTCTCGATGGCGCTGTGCTTGTGCTTTGTTCTGTCGCAGGTGTGCAGAGCCAGTCGATCACAGTTGACCGTCAGATGAAACGGTATCATGTTCCCCGAATTGCATTTGTCAACAAATGTGACCGCACTGGAGCAAACCCTTACAGGGTCCAGAAGCAGCTGGTCGAAAAGCTTGGATTGAACGCAGTTCTCATGCAGATTCCCATTGGGCTTGAAGATAAGATGCAGGGTGTTGTGGACCTTGTCACAATGAAAGCTCTCTACTTTGATGACGGTCCTGCCCAGGACATGATGCGTGAAGCAGAGATTCCTGCCGAGCTGCTTGATGAGGCCAAGGCCAAACGTGAAGAGATGCTTGACAGTGTCTCCATGTGTTCTGACGCAGTCATGGAAGCAATGCTTGAGGAGACCCTCACCGAAGAGCTTCTCAATACTGAGATCAGAAAGGCAACCATTGCCTTGCAGCTCGTTCCTGTCCTTATGGGTACCGCTTATAAGAACAAGGGCATCCAAGCTCTTCTCAATGCAGTGGTCAGCTATCTTCCCAACCCCGGTGAAGTGACAAACAAGGCTCTGGACCTTGATAACAATGAAGAGGAGATTATTCTTCCTTCAGACGAGAACCTCCCTCCTGTCGTTCTTGCTTTCAAGCTTGAGGATGGCCAGTATGGTCAGCTCACCTACATCCGTGTCTATCAGGGAAAGGTGAAGAAGGGTGACGAGCTTTTCAATACCCGAAGTCGTAAGAAGTTCAGGGTTGGAAGACTTATCAGAATGCACGCCAACAACATGGAAGACCTTGTCGAAGCAGGTTGCGGTGAAATTGCAGCCCTCTTTGGCGTAGATTGTGCTTCCGGTGATACCTTCTGTGACCCCAAGCTGAACTACTCCCTCAGCTCCATGTATGTGCCTAACCCTGTCATATCATTGGCTATCAAGCCGCTTGATAAGAAGGCTGCCGACAATATGGGTAAGGCTCTCAACCGCTTTACCAAGGAAGACCCCACATTCCACACCTACGTTGACTCTGAGTCCAATCAGACCATCATCCAGGGAATGGGCGAACTGCACCTTGAAGTGTATGTCGAACGCATGAAGCGTGAGTATAAGGCTGAAGTGGAGATCGGAGAGCCAGAGGTTGCATACCGCGAGGCTATCACCGAGCGTGCAGCATTCAACTACACCCACAAGAAGCAGACCGGTGGTTCAGGTCAGTATGCCCGTGTCGCCGGATATATCGAGCCTCTTGCGGAAGCTGTTGAGGGTGAGGATCCCAAGGATTACGAGTTTGGTGATGAGATTAAGGGTGGGACGATTCCTACCGAGTACATCCCCGCTTGTGATAAGGGCTTCCAGCTTGCAATGAAGAAGGGCTCCCAGGTCGGGTTCCCCATTCTTGGTGTCAGGGCTGTGGTTAACGATGGTGCTTGGCACGCAGTCGACTCCTCTGACCAGGCTTTCCAGACCGCAGCTCTCAATGCTTTCAGGGAGGCGTTTGAAAAGGCCCACCCTGTTATCCTCGAACCTATCATGAAGGTTGAGGTTGTAGCACCCACAGAGTTCCAGGGAAGTCTGTTTGCTTCAGTCAACCAGAGACGTGGTATCATCATCAGTTCTACTGAAGACCATGCAATGTGCACAGTCTATGCTGATGTTCCCCTTTCAGAAATGTTCGGGTATTCCACAACTCTCCGTTCCCTGACTCAGGGTAAGGGTGAGTTCTCCATGGAGCTCAGCAAATACGGCAAGGTGCCAATGGGCGTCTCGGAAGAACTGAAGAAAGAGTATCAGGAAAAGCGCAAGAAAGAGCAGAAATAACCTGTCTTGCACCAAATATATACCCCCTTTGCAGAGTAGCCTTTGCAAAGGGGTGTTTTATTTAGAGGCCCCCTACAGTGCAAATTCCTACCCAACTGAACTTTTTTATAGTATACTGGGGGTAGAACAACAAATTTTCTGGGAGGTGAGCAATATGGAAATCCAAGAATTGAACGACTTGAGTCCGCTTCGTGTTTTTGAGGAATCCCTTGATGGAGGACTCGGTCGTGGTAATCTCGGCGTACTTGTTTCGCGTCATGGTGTAGGTAAGACAGCGTGCTTGGTACACCTAGCCACAGATAAGCTTCTGAGAGGTCAGCATGTCATTCACGTCTCCTTTTCCGGGAACGTCGAACATGTCATCAACTGGTATAAGGAAGTGTTTCGTGAAGTTTCTGAAGGAAGAAGCCTAGCTGATGCAGCTTCTGTGTATAATAACATTCTATCTAACCGTGTAGTGATGAATTTCAGTCAGGAGAACGTCACTATCGATAAGGTGCTCTCCAGTTTGGAAACCCTCATCAAGCATGGTTCTTTTAAAGCGGATGCAATCTTGTTTGATGGTTACAAGCTTACGGTAGCCACTGAAGATGATGTAAAGAAAATCAAGCAGTTTGCTTTGGATATGAACCTGGAAGTATGGTTCAGTGTATCTCCTGTTCGTGCAGATGTTGCTTACGATGAGTTTGGTGTTCCCAATACCATGCAAAAGTATACCAATCTGATCGATGTGCTCATCGGCCTTATCTACAATGAGGATCGTGATAAGGTAGTGATGACCTTGGTGAAGTCCCGCACCTCGCAAAAAGGGAAACTCATGGGTGTCAGTCTTGACCCGAAGACGATGCTCATCTCCCAATAATGTTCAGCTGAAGGCCGCGAGAGCGGCCTTCGGTGTTTTGGTAGGCATTAAAGAGAAAGGGAAGCTGCTCAAAACAGCTTCCCTTTCATCATTTCAGGGCAATATACTAATGCGTTTTGCCTTTATACGAGGCATATGATTCAAACGATTCCTAAAGGAAATAGCTATCTGCTCTCTATCTCCTTTGGCTGTTGGTGTCGTATACTCCTATCAGGTGTCCTGTGAGTTCAGGCATACAAAGAGGAATGAATATGCAATATGGTAGCAATGGTGAAGACCCAAGCAATACGCTAGATACAGATATGATCGAAGTAGAAAACAATAATGTCCGAAACAGTAAAAAAGAGGAGCTTGGCGAAATGATGATAGTACCTGGCTTACCTGCAAGCCTGTCATCCTTTACCTTTCCCCGTGAAAAGGATGAGGAAACGGAAATCTATTTTGATGCAGATTTGTGCTACTGGTTTCTTGATGAAGGGGAGTTCAAGAAAACCTTATTCAGTTCTGCTGAGGAAGGCGTGATACCTGAGGTCAGTTATATCATGGAGTTTGCTAAGGATTTTTATGTTGTCTCCCCCATTGAGTACTCTGTCAAAGGTATATTCTCATCAGTGGAGACCGCTTTGTTTGCTTCAGAATATGCTGCCATAGGTAAAGAGCCCTATGAGGAGATCGACTATGTCAGTGTCTGCCTGTTGGACCGCAAGGCCAATGATGAAGAAGTGGATTATATTGCCGATGCGGGTCTGTTTGATTTCATTGAGATGAATGCTGACTTTGATGGTAGTTATGAACAAGGCGAAGGGATGGATGAGATTACCACGTACGATATCTTCGAATTTTATAATGGGTTCTTTGTCCTTGATTACAAGGAACTGTCAGTATTGGGAAAATTCACCTCGTTTGAGACTGCATATGCTGGGGCGAAAGAAGAGTATGGTTATGATGCGTATGAGGATAGTGAAGAGTGATGGCTGAAATAGCTCTCTGATCTCATTCTGTTTGCCAAGTATAAAGAGAGACTTAAATGAAGTCTCTCTTTGTGCTTGGTAGTGTGTAAATTTAACCTATCTGAAAAGAATTCTCAGCTAGTTTTGAACTTTCTCTACGGAGGTCTTGAGGATGATTTCACCTGCCAGCCATCTGTCTAGAGCGTCTTTACTGAAACGCCAGTTCCTGCCTACTTTTTGTGCCGGGATTCGTCCATTACGCGCAAGAACATAAATCGTGGACTCCGCGATCTTCAGATACTTTGAACACTCTTGCAATGTTAAAACTTCACTTTGTATTGATGCCATGTACCTAGTATTAACTAATACCCATAAACTATCAACTC
>DUPO01000032.1 GCA_012838275.1 Spirochaetales bacterium | reverse complement strand
GTGCTTGGCCTCCCTTGGAGTTTGTCGATGAGAACGGAGACATCGTCGGATTCGAAATCGATCTGGTACATGAGATCGCAAAGGTCCAGAATGTGAAGATCACCATTCAGAACGTCGCTTGGGATGGGATTTTCGCTGGGCTTTCCAACGGCGCCTATGATGCTGTAGCTTCAGGGGTCTCCATAACGGACGAGAGGAAAAAGACCATGGGTTTCTCTACCCCCATCCTGTCGATCACCCAAGCAATCCTGGCTCCCAAAACCACCACGGGGCTCACCTCCACAGCTGCGTTGAACAACAAGAAGGTAGGCGTGCAGCTTGGCACCACCGGTCATATCTTCCTGGAAGCATACGTCAATGATACGCCAAGCATGAAGACAGTAATAAAGGCCTATGATGAGGTTGGTTTTGCAATTGAGGACCTGCTCAATGGTAACCTCGATGCTGTGGTGACGGACTCTGTCGTAGCAAGCGAGTATGTTCTTTCCAACCCCAGGTATGCAAGCAAACTGCAGATCAGCGGAGAGGCTAGTGACTTGGGAGACCCTGAGCCGATTGCAATCGCGATGCTCAAGGATAATACTGAACTGTTGGCCCTGGTCAATGAGGGACTAGCCAAGATCGTGGCTTCGGGGAAGATGGCCGAACTGCAGGAGAAGTGGAACATCCTGTAAGGACAGAAGAGAAAGAAGTATGGAAGGCCGCCTATGGCGGCTTTCCATATCCTATTATTTTGAGAATACTTGCATGATTATGCCGATTGCCCCCCGATGTCTTGAATATTTATTCAATCTTATTGACATTACATGTATAATTATGTAGTACTACCCTATAGCTAATATCCTATTGAATAGTGAGTAACCATGGAACGAGAAGAAAATAAATTCGATGATCTGCAAATGCATACAGCAAGGCAGAAAATGGTATCGGTAGACCCTACCGACCACAAGAGAAAGCACCCCGTCATACAGATGACCGACGGAGTGCTCATCCCACGTAAAGGGGACGGGCACGTACTAAACTCCTGGAGGATCACTTTCTTCAGCGCACTGGCCCTTCTTGCAGGACTCATCATCTTCAAGCCCCAGCCCTACAGGGACATCTTCATGGTTGTCATCAAGGGAGCCCCTGTAACCTTCCAGGTGACGATCCTGGCAATAATGGGTGCGATTGTCATAGGCACCCTCACCGGCTTGGGCTCAGTTAGCAAGAGAAGATGGGTCAACATGGTCAGTGGTGTCTATGTGGAGCTTATCAGGGGCATCCCGCTTCTGGTCCAATTGATCTTCATCTACTACGCCATGGGTCGGTTCTTCAGGGTACAGGGCATGGTGGCGGCAGTTGTCGCACTCTCCATCTGTTTCGGAGCGTACATGGGTGAGATCGTAAGAGCGGGCATCCAGGCGATCCCCCGAGGCCAGATGGAAGCGGCGATCGCAGTGGGGCTCAGCAGGGGACAGGCTTTCAGATACGTCATCCTGCCGCAGACCGTAAAGGTTATCCTTCCAGCTGTCGGCAATGAGTTCATCTCCATGCTCAAGGACTCTTCGCTGGTATCGGCGATTGCACTGAGCGATATTTTGAGAAAAGGCAGGGAGTATATCTCCCGTACCTTCCTCTCACTGGAGACTATGCTGGTCGTCGCACTGGTATATCTGATCATCACGCTCATACTCTCACGCCTCGTAGGGATGCTCGAGGAAAGGTTGCATAAGAATGGCTAGAATACGCATAGAAAACCTCACCAAGGAATATCAGACGGAAAAAGATGTGGTCAAGGCCGTACGCAATGCTTCCCTCACCGTAGAGAACGGCGAGGTGGTTGTCATAATCGGCCCGTCAGGAAGCGGTAAAAGCACCCTGCTCAGATCTGTAAACAAACTGGAGATACCTACAGGCGGACACATATTCATCGATGAGGATGATGTGGTGGACCCCAAGGTCGACTTGAGAAAAATCCGGGAAGAAGTGGGGATGGTATTCCAGTCCTTCAACCTCTTTCCACACCTCACCGCTTTGGAGAACATTACCCTCGCCCCGATCAGAGTCAAGAAAATGACCAGGAAGGAAGCGGACGAAAAGGGTCGGAAGCTTTTGAAGCTGGTCGGCCTTGAGGAAAAGGAGAAGGTGCATCCCAACCAGCTTTCAGGTGGACAGCAACAGCGGGTTGCCATTGCCAGGGCCCTTGCAATGGAGCCGAAAGTGATGCTTTTCGATGAGCCGACCAGCGCCCTTGATCCTGAAATGATCAAGGAAGTCCTCGATGTCATGCTCTCCCTTGCAAAAAGCGGCATGACCATGCTCCTGGTCACCCATGAAATGGGCTTTGCCAAAGCCGCTGCGGACAAGGTGGTCTTTATGGATGATGGGGAGATTGTTGAGATCGCCACTCCGAAAGAGATGTTCACCAACCCCAAGAGCGAGCGGACCAAGCTGTTTTTAGATCATATACTCTAGACTGCAAGTACCGGTTCCAGTGAAAACCTACCCATATTTATCGCTATGGGTAGGTTTTTTTATAGTATAACATGACTAGTCTGTAATATATCCCACAAACGCTTGTCGAGTCTCTTTTTGGGATGTATGGTTTTTTTCAAGGAGTTACCGCACCATGCAACATAAAACCGATCAAAGCTGGCTGGAAAGACATATCACCCTTCACACTTATGATGACCCCAAGGCCGAGAGGGAGAATGCTATCACCCATCTGGTAGGAACCGTCCTTGCAGTAGTCGCCTTCATCATCATTCTCCTCAGGCTCCCCGCTCTGCCCTCCCTTTCCATGAAGATCGGGATGGTCATATGGGGCATCACCATGATTCTGCTTTACGGGGCTTCGACACTCTACCACTCATTGCCTCATGGTGATGCCAAGAGGCTCTGCAGGATCCTGGATCACAGCAATATCTACTTTCTTATAGCGGGAACCTACACACCGATGCTGATGTATGTAGGGACATCCAAAGCATACGCGATACTCGCCCTGATATGGGGAATTGCCTTAGTGGGCATCCTGTTCACCCTACTGATTTGGGGGAAAATGGGGGCGGTGCATGTTGCTCTCTACATAGCCATGGGTTGGTTGGTGGTATTCTTTTGGGGTGATATCGCCCCTTACATGCCTGAGGGGATCATCATCTGGATCATTGCGGCAGGACTCACCTATACGATAGGTGTCATCTTCTACGCAAACAAGCGCATCCCCCACTACCATGCCATCTGGCATCTTTTCTGTATCGGAGGAAGCGCCCTGTTCTTTATCGGCTATATGCTCAAGCTGGTCTAGTTCAGCAGCTGGGCTATGTCTGCAAACAGGACCTCTTCAGGAACGAATCCCAAATATCCCTTGACCACCCTGCCCTCCTTGTCTATGAAGACTGTAGTAGGCAAACTAGTGGTCTGGAAGGTCATGGCGAATTCGCCTTTGTCATAGAAGACCGGTCCGGTGAACGGGAAGTCCCTGATAAAGGCAGTTACTGTCTTCAGCGTCTCTCGCTGCCCGTCCAGAGCATCGAGGAAGATGAAGCTTATCTGATCCCCATACTCGTCAAAGGCCTTCTGGAAATGTGGGAGCTCCTGCTTGCAAGGCGGGCACCACGATGCAAAGTAGTTGATGATGACAGGCTTGCCCTCCCTGACATCATAGACACTGGTCATTGTCCCATCGAGGCGGGTCAGGGGAAGATTGGGCATGACAGGACCTTTTTCCTCTTCAGCCT
>DUPO01000031.1 GCA_012838275.1 Spirochaetales bacterium | reverse complement strand
TAATCGACTTAAAATTCGACACCGTAAAGTTAATGAGCATAATGCCTCCAATTGGTCTTTTGATAGTATGCCTATTTATTACATTTGTCAATATTTTTAATCTTTACGAGGTATTTACTCATTAAGTCTGATAATATTATCATAATACATAGTAATTCTCACTTATATAGACTTTCCGAACATAGGTACACCGCTAGTATTTCCGCCTTATAGCGGCAGGCTAAACAGAGGGAGAACACATCATTCTTGGACTTCCGGTTGAAAATATATTCATTTGTAAATCATCGTACCATCCACAATTGATGTAAGAAGGCTCGCAACCCTAAGCTGCGTGAAGAAACAAAGAAGAACTGGTAATTTTTATAAAGGCGAATCCCACCCCCGTCTTACGTATACACAAGAGTGTAAGGGTGTCATATCCAATAAAACAACACACTGCGCAACGCAATTGGGACAATGGGAATGGACGAAGGCAAGTACCTAATCTTTTGAGTTTCAACACAAACAGAACAGGCTGTATCATCTAGAAGCACCAAAGGCGTTGCTCTTCCATCCATGAAGCTCTGTGTCGTGATCATTGGTTCATAATAGATTTGGTATGTTGCACCAACTTCACAATGACCTTGCCTTGGTTCTGAACATTTCCTGACCTTACATTATAAACAGCGACTATTTTTTAATATAAACAGTTTTTATGTTTATTTTTACAATCGAAGAAACCATACTATCCTGTAGTTACGCCCCTTACAAGGAGGAATACTATGCTTGCATACTTTACAATACAAAACTTCAAGTCAATCCTTGATATGAAAATCGACTTTACCTATGCAGAGAAAAAAGCCCCCAATGGATATAGGGAGATGCAAATGCTCCCTTTCCTCCATGACAACGGGAAGCAGCGAGTTGTTCCTTGCCTTGCACTTTACGGTGCTAATGCCTCGGGAAAATCGAATGTGATCCAAGCATTTTCAATCTTCAAGAGTATAATCACCAAAGGCTTGAAACCTCAGTTTTTCAATCCGAACAGACTCAACACAAAACACGAAACAACATCCTTTGAACTTGGATTTTATCTTGAAGCATCGCTCTATTCGTATTACATGAAGTTTGATGAGAAGCAGATACGAGCGGAAAGACTCATGGCAGGCCAAGAGATACTATATGAGATCGAAACCCACAAACAAACATTCATGAAAATAGAGTCAGAAGTCTACACCAAAAAAAATTACAAGAAGTCTATGCTGTTGAGTGCTTGGATGAAAAGAGGTATCAGACAAAACCCTTCCTTACGGTACTCGGGCAAGGGTTTGCAGGCCTTTCGAAGAGCGTGACTTCAGCTTTCCTGTACATAACGAAAAGAATTGATGTTTACCCTACGGACAGATCCAAATTTTCAACTTGCCTGGATAAACTGGCCGGATCTGAAAACCAGGAGGACCTGAAGGAAGCATTCCAGAAAATTGTTACGACGTTAAGGAAATTCGACATTGACATTGCAAGGATGGAACATGATCGGGAACAGTTTTCTGAAGAATCAATACCCTCTTTTTCCGGCAAGCCATATACGATAAAAAAACTGCATCCTTTGGCAGGGTATGTTGACACCATCCGCTCTTACCATCCAGACGTCCATGGGGAAGAGGTAGGCTTCGATTTCAGTGAGGAGTCAGAAGGTACGCAACGGCTTTCCTGCCTTATCGGTATGCTCCTCTATGCCTTGGAGCGGGGCACTGTAGTAATCATCGATAAGCTTGCCCTTTCATTGCACCCGGCGATCACGACACAGCTTGTACGGCTTTTTAAAAACAGACGTTACAATACCCTGAACGCCCAGCTGATCTTCACAACCCACAATACGGAAATTCTTGATGAAGATCTGCTTCGCATATCTGAAATAGGAATCATAAACAAAACGCTGAAAAGCGGTTCTACGATCAAGAGAGTATCCGACTTCAAAGGAGTCCGTAATGTTACAAACTTCAGGAAACAGTATTTACGAGGCACCTTTACTGGCATACCCTTCCCTTATATCTAGGAACTTATAATGGAAACAAGACAACAAGAGGTTCATATAATAATCAGAAGTTGCATATCTGCAAAAGCTAAAATGAAATTCCCCTTGTATATATTCAGAAGCCTTGTGATGGAGGACAATATAGCAAGGTTGTACGGAAATACAAAGAAAGAGATTCCCTTTTCCCTGTCGATAGGTCATCTCTTTCTTCTTTTTGATAATCCTAACAACCCTGAAAACCCATTTCCCTGCGGTTTCAGCGCTTTGCTGCAACAACACCATAGAGCGTTGAACAGGCTGGATATGCCTACGTAATGGGCGCTGGATTGAAGAAGCATAGGAAGTTATTCAACTTGAACTCTTCGGCATAGGGCTTCTTTCTTCCACTAGCCACTTCCAGGATCAGGTTGAATAGGCGGGCTCCCGCCTCTTCGACACTCTCTTCTCCTGTAGCTATGCCCCCTGCATTAAAGTCGATGAGGTCATTCCACTGCTTTTGCATATCATTGCGGGAGCTGACCTTTATCACAGGAGCTTCAGCAAGCCCGTAGGGGGTCCCCCTGCCTGTCATAAACACCTGCAGGGTAATTCCACTGGCAAGCTGGGAAGGGCCGCACACGATGTCACTAGCGGGGGTTGCTGCAAAGATCAGGCCCTTCTTGGTAGGCCTCTCTCCAGGACCAAGCACCTCCACTATAGGAGCACGCCCGCTCTTTACAATGGAACCCATTGCTTTCTCCACTATGTTGGAAAGACCTCCTTTCTTATTCCCGGGAGTTGGGTTTGCCGAGCGGTCGACCTCTCCCTTGGCAAGATAGGCATCATACCAAGCGATTTCAGAGACCAGCTTGTCCCTAGCCTCCTTGTCCACACACCGGAGGGCAAGAAGATGCACCCCGTCACGGATTTCAGTCACCTCACTGAACATTACCGTTGCTCCGCCGCTGACCAGCAGGTCCGAGGCGTACCCAGCGCTGGGGTTTGCAGTGATGCCACTGAAGGCATCGCTGCCGCCACACTGCATGCCTATGCAGAGCTTGGAAAGGGGCAGTGTCACTCGTTTCCTTTTGTTTAGTGCTTGCAGCTTGGTTTCAGCCATCGTAAGCAGGGCTTCCATCATCGAAGCGTACCCAGGATAATCCTGTAGCATCAAGACATTCTCTTCATTGATCTCTTCCGGCGGAAGCAGCATGTCAACTGTAAGCTTTTCGCAACCTAGCCCCACCACCATGATCTCCCCCCCAAAGTTGGGGTTTCTCATAATGTTCCTGATTGAGCGGATAGGGATGACAGCATCAGGGGCGTTGATGGCAACTCCGCACCCATAGGCGTGGTTTATGGCAACCACTTCATCAACATTCGGATATTTGGGCAGGAGCTTGGAGCGGATTTGGGAAACCAACTGGTCCACTACGCCGGAAACACACTGTACAGTGGTCGTGATGGCCAAAAGATTCCTTGTTCCCGCATAGGCTTCAGGGCCATTGTCAAAACCCTCAAAGGTAGTCATTACGGGCTTAGGAAGGACAACCTTGTCCCCTTGGGCATAGGACAAGGAGTCCAAGGGCGGGAGCTCTGGAAGCTCCAACATCTTCTCATTTATCCAAGAACCTGCTTCCACATCCTCAAGCAAAAATCCCAGGATAACACCGTAGCGAATAACCTTGGCTCCCTTCTGTAACTTCATCAAGGCAACCTTGTGCCCTTGGGGGATGTCCTGCAGCAGGACAAGGTTTTCAAGTTTCGTCCCCTTAGGGGCATTTTCTGTAACAATGGCCACATTGTCCCTAGGGTCGATCTGGATAAGTCTGATCATTACTTCTTTTCCTTTGCAAGCCTTGCACGCTTCTTGGTTCGATACTCGTCATAGAATGCCCAACCCAAAGAGATGGCGATCAGGACCCAGATAATATTACCAATAGGTCTGGAGAAGAATGTGGAAAGTGATCCGCCGGCGCCCTTGATGGAGTCAACAAAGTACTTTTCAAGATCACGGCCAAGGATGAATCCGATAAGGAACGACGGGACACTGAATCCAAACTTGGTCATGATATAGCCAAGGACACCAAAGAAAAGCATCGTCCAGACATCAAACATGTTACCATTCTGAGTAGCATAGGAACCGACGGTACACAGGAGAATGATTACGGGGAATATCCTTGCCTTCGGAAAATTGATTACCTTGACAATATGTTTGATGGGATAGAACATCACGATGAACATCAGGATGTTTGCCAATCCCATGGCGAGGAGAATCGTCTTCCAAATAATGGGGTTGTTGGTGATGAACAGCGGTCCTACCTGTATGCCCTGGAGCATGAACGCTCCGATAAGCACAGCAGTGGTACTGTCACCGGGAATTCCCAACGAAAGGAGTGGAATAAGGGCGCCGCCTGTAAGACCATTGTTAGCCCCTTCAGAGGCGACCAACCCATCAATACAACCGGTACCAAACTTTTCAGGATGCTTTGACTGGCTCTTCGCCTGGGAATAGGAGAGCAAGGAGGCTGCACTGCCGCCAACACCGGGCAACACCCCGATGAAGGTACCTATGATGCCTGAGCGCAGCAGGTTGAATCCTTGTCCCTTAAAATCCTTGAAGGAGAACTTCTTGGACTGCTTTGAAAGGTCGGCAGTCTGATGCGCTTCCTTCATGCCGGTCTCCGCTTCTTGGAATATCTGCACCAGGGCAAACAATCCTATAAGCACGGGAAGCAGCTGGAACCCCATTCTCAGGTCCACCTTGAACATGTCAGGCACCATGCGCATCTTGTTATTATCAGCAAACTGACCGATGAGGGAGATCAGAACCCCAAAGAATCCTGCGAATATGCCTTTGACCAGACTGCCTTTGCTCAAGGCTGCGATAATGGTCAGTGCAAACACTATAATGAGAAATTTTTCAATTGCCGAGAAGTTAATTGCCACCTTGGCCAAAGGAGGGGTAAAGAACCACAAGAAAGCCAAACTGATCATACCACCGACCAGGCTTGCAGTAATGCCAATACGGAGGGCTCTGAGGCCTTCGCCCCGCTTAGTCATGGGAAATCCATCAAATCCGGTACAGATGGAGGAAGGGGTCCCCGGGATATTGATGAGAATGGCGGGTATGAGTCCTCCTGAAATACCGCCTACATAGAGGCCAAGCAGCAGGTAGAGGGAGGTATTAAGATTATATGCATAAGTAAGGGGGAGAAAAATGGCTATAGCCATAGTAGCGGTCATTCCTGGCAACGCACCAAAGATGATTCCCACCACAACTCCTGTAAGGGACATCAGTAACTGGGTAATTCCAAACGTGAACATTTCCATTGCTTTTCTCCTTTATGGTAACGTAATCTTGAAGAGCTTGCCGAATATGAGCCATATCAGGGTAGAAGAGACTACCGATATGATCAGGGAGTTCAGCAAGGAACGAAAATCACGATTGGACCAGAACTTTCGAGTTTTAAAAGCAACTGGAATCGATGCCAGCTGTTCAATACCAACAAACAGCACATTGAACAGAAACAGGAACAAGATGGATGCAGGGAGGAATCCGAGGAGATTCATTGCAGGGAAATACAGTACCATAAGGACCAGACTCCCGATGAGCCTCACCTTATCCCAGTTAGCCACGAAGAAGCTGTAATTTTTGAAGGCGAAGAAAGGTTTCCCCTGTTTCTTGCATTTGATCAGACGTTGGATCGCCATGATTACCAACAAGATTCCCAATACCCACAAGATGATGGGAGGGAAAATCCAATGGGAAGTTGAAGGTTTGTAATTTACTCGGAACATGCCACTCTCCTCAGAAGTCAGGAGCTGTAGGCATAGCATGCCCACAGCCCCTTGATAGGTGATTCGTTACTTAGAGTACCAGATCATCCAGTGACGGAGCATTGTTGATCAGGCCCTGAAGGCTGTCGCGCTTGTCATAGATGAACGCCTTACTTTCTGCTGAATTAAGGTACTTGCCAGGACGGTAGGTCATCTTAGCAAGGTCTGCGATCAAGGCAGGATCCTTATTCACTCTCTCCATGGCCGCATCGAGTTCAGCAACAAGTGCTGCTGGGAAATTCTTTGGCAGGTAGATCAGGAAGTCCTTTGCAAAGCGGAATTCCTTCTTGTTAAGGGTGATTCCCTGATCAGCATAGGAAGTCGCAGAAACTCCATCGATATTGTCCATCAGACCCATGAACTTCATTGCGATCTTCTGGTCGTCTGTCTGGGTGTACTGCAGGAGGCTGGTGTAGTCAGCAAAGATAACATCAGCATTGCCATCCCAGAGGAGCTGCAGCTTGTCACCGGTGGAACCACCGATCACAACAACAACCCTATCAGCGATATCCTGTCCATAGGTATCCTTCACCCACTGCCAGAACACGATAAACCCAACATGAGATACTCCGCCCGCTTCACAAGCCATGCGAACGATAGCATTGGGATTCGCCTGCAAGTATGCAGGAATCTCACCTAGGCTGTTATAAGGTGCACTCTTGCTTGATCCCCAAGCGGAACCGGGGTTCTGCGCGATACGTGGACCAACGGTCATGTTTTCAAGGCTGTACATCTCATCATATGCTCCAAAAGAGATCCCCAGATAGGTCATGTCGTGGAACATCATGATGGTATTGCCATCGGCCTTGGAGGTCTGCATAGCATCGAGGGCCTTAGCAGCACCTACAGCATCAACCTTCAGGTTGGCACCAAGTTCTTTTGCCAAATAGCGGCTTACAGTCTCTGCGATAAGATAAGAGTCCCCACCTGTGGAGGTGGACCCGATCACTACGCGGACATTTTTTCCCTTGAAAGTGGGGGCTTCCTGGGTTTCCCCAGCTCCAGCTGCAAACACCAGAGAGCCGACCAACAGAACAGAAAGTGCAATAGCTACAATCTTTTTCATCTTCAATCTCCTTCTTATTTTTATACCCGTTACCGGGAAAAACACCTAACCTACAGTAAATGCATATCGGACAAGACCGATCGCAACGTCTCCCTCTCAACAGTACTGAGAGGCCTGATGGGTTCGAGACAATTCCCCACAGGCACTCCTTGCAACTCCAACCCCTCTTTGATGACCTGAGGAAAGGAGCCCATATTCGTAGCGATTCGCAGCGGAGCAAACAACAGCTGTGCTTCCAGCGAACCCTCAATATCACCAGCGACATACTTGTCATAGATATCCGCTGCGATCCGAGGAGCCACATTGGCACAGGATGCGATGGCACCTACAGCACCATGGCAGAGCCCAGCATGGATAAGGGTATCACGACCGAGCAAGACCCCGAAGTTATCATTTCCCCTAGTCAGGCGGATATACTCCGCTGTATTGGTAAAGTCTCCGGTGCTGTCCTTCACTCCAACGATATTTTCGATCTCGGCAAGCTTGGCGATAGTCCTTGGCTCCACATGCACATTGGTCTTTGGCCTGTTGTTGTAGATGATGACAGGCAGATCTGTACTGCCGGCAATGTCCGTATAGAAATGGATCAGCTCCTGCTGTGTCTGCGAGATGAACATCGGGGTAAGCACACTTACCGCATCGACCTTACACTCTTGCGCGATCTGAACAAGCTCAATGGTGCCTCTGGTCGTTATGTTGTTAGCACCAGCGTAGACAGGAACCCTGCCATTGACCTGGTCCATAGTTATTTCAAGAACCGTCTTGCTCTCTGCTACAGAAAAGGCATAGAACTCCCCGGTTGTACCCAAGGGGAAAATACCATGCACACCACCTTCTATCAGACGGTCGATCAAAGTGCGGTAGACCTTCTCATTGAATTTTCCCTTCTCATCAAAAGGTGAAACAATTGGCGGGATAATCCCATACGGTTTAAACATCAAAAGGTCTCCTATCGAACCAAAGCTGGTTTTTTCGGGTCGAATTTCCAACCCGGTATCAGGTATTGCATACCAAGGGCATCATCACGCGAGCCTAGACTGTGTTGCTTATACAGCTCATGCGCCTTGAGAACCTGCTCCATATCGACCTCTATTCCCAGACCGGGTGTAGAATCCACAGCGATATGACCGTCCTTGATCAACGGAGGATTCTTTGTCAGAGCTTCCGTCCCTTCCTGCCAAATCCAGTGGGTATCCACTGCAGTCGGGTTTCCTGGAACAGCGGCAGCAACCTGGGCAGTCATGGCAAGAGAGATGTCAAAGTGGTTGTTGGAGTGGCTCCCCCATGTCAGACCCATCTCATTGCAAAGCTGGCCGACGCGGACAGCCCCGCTCATAGTCCAAAAATGACAATCGGCAAGAGGTATATCCACACTCTGCAGTGCCAGAGAGTGAGTCATCTGCCTCCAGTCAGTAGCAATCATATTGGTTGCGGTAGGAAGACCTGTAGCCCTGCGGAACTCAGCGAGGATCTCGCGTCCGCTGTAGACTCCCTCTGCCCCAGAGGGATCTTCACAGTAGGTGAGGATCCCATGCATGTCCTTGCAAAGCTCAATGGCATCCTTGAGCAACCAACCCCCATTAGGATCGAGGGTGATGCGGGCATCAGGATATGCTTGCTTCAATGCGCGGATTGCCAGGATCTCCTCCTTACCTGAAAGCACGCCACCCTTGAGCTTAAAGTCAGAGAATCCGTACAGATCCTTACTTGCCTTCGCAAGCTCAACGATAGCCTCCGGGGTCATGGCCTCTTCACGGCGCAGACGATACCAAGGCACAGTGCTCTCTTTTTCCCTAAGGTAAGGCAGGTCAGTCTTATCAGGGTCTGCAACATAGAAGAGGTACCCGAGCACCTTAACCTTGTCACGCATCTGCCCATCACCCAACAGCTGGGCAACAGGGACTTCCAGGAACTTACCAAAGAGATCCAGCAAAGGGGCCTCAATTGCTGTGACAACATGGATACCTGTCCGAAGGTCAAAAGTCTGTTGTCCGCGTACGTCATGTTCCTGGTCACCCAAGGCTTCCTTAACAGCCAGCAACGTCTGTTTGTAAGAGGAGAGCTTGCTCCCCAATACAAGAGGCTTTACCTGGTTCAAGGCAGCAGTGATCTTTTCACCACCCGGGACTTCGCCTACGCCGGTATTTCCCAGACTGTCGGTAAGGACAACTACGTTTCGGGTAAAATAAGGGGCATGGGCTCCGCTAAGGTTCAGCAGCATGCTGTCATGACCAGCCACAGGGTAGACCTGCATATCTGTGACATGAGGAATCTTGGAAGAGGTTTTTACCTTGGCAATATTGGTTTTCATCCTGTTCCTACTTTCCGATCTTCGTGCCGCTGACCTTGGCGTAGTAGCGGGCAAGGGCGCTGTGGTCATCACCACCGAATCCGTCAGCATGGAGGGTCTCCATCATCTCACGCACGCTGG
>DUPO01000030.1 GCA_012838275.1 Spirochaetales bacterium | reverse complement strand
GTACACACCACTGATATAAGGAGACAGATGCGATGAAGTTGAAACTAACCTTTCTCCTTTTGGCATCTGTCTTTTTTGTGTCTTGTGGGATGCCTACGATATTCGCTCCAAGCACTTCTGAGTATACTCTGCAAAAAGAACCTCCTTCCATTCCAGATTCTGTAGAAGGAAAGCTCGAAATGAGACTTTCCGCCGGACCTAACTATGACCTGCTTGAAAACTCAGAAACAAAAGGACCTTCCCTGATGTTTTTCTATACCTTTGATAGTGGCATAGACAGTGAATATCAACTGACTCCGTATGAATTGACCTATACAATGCCAAGTAAATTCAAACAAGCATTTAATAAAGACATCTATGGGGCAAAACCAGTCTCCAACCCAAAAGAGGTAGCGTATATTGAAAAAGAGGATGTCAAGGTATACCTTTACGGGGTCAATAGTAGCACCGGCTCAAATTTCAATGCTAAAGATCAGTATGTACTAACTGCAAACATTGGGAACAAAGCCGCTCTTGATACCTTCAAACTCGTGAAAGTTGATGCTTCACCTGAACAATATTCCCTTCAATTGAGTTGGACAGACACTTCGCCATCAACTCCTAATTTCTACTCAACCGTTCAATCCTCAGGGAATATGCTCTATTCTTTCAACGGAAACAGTTTTCCGTTGAAGCAATCAGAAATAAATGCACTGATTAATAGCAATGACAATACAGAGTATAACTTTGTGGAAAACTATCCTACAAAGGTCCGACTCCATCTATATGCTGCATTCTTCATCTCAGGACAATTCTCCAATTTCTTCTGGAGCGATTTGGTATATCTGGATTCAATACCTATCGACTTGTTATCACGATAGTAAGCACATTTGTGTATATCTATCCCACGACGATACAAAATACCATGATTAGTTCCTTGATCTAGAAAAAACAAATAAATCCCAACTTGTGAATAATATATATTCTGTTAACTAGAACCCTCACTGCAACAACCTGGCCCCTGTTGACCATCTGACTCTAGAGAGTCTTCCCATCCTGGATTCTCAGCAGATGGAACATCATGGCAAGCTCTTTCTCTGTAATGTCACAAAATTCACTCAACAGCATGATCTTACGCATGTGGACTTCAATCTTCCTCAAATACTCTTCTTTGATCTGGTCCAGGTCTCTTGCTGCGACATAGCTACCTTTACTGGGTACCGTATCGATGTAATTCTCTCTCTCGAGCTCTTCATAGGCGCGTTTGGTTGTAATCGGACTCACTTCAAGTTCCTTTGCAAGCTGACGGATCGAAGGAAGTTTTGATCCGATAGGCATCTCTTTGGTAGTTATCAGTTTCTTCACATGATCTACGATCTGTTGGTAGATCGGTTTGTTCTCTTCTGTTTTCGGCAATAGGTTCATTGTATTTACTCCGTATATATACAGTATAAACAAATTATATCTAAATGCAATCTTTTTCACAGAAGTTGCTGGTATCGGATGAAAGTGTTTAACAAACGCTATTTTTGAGTATACTGATTCACATGATTGACTATACCTACAAACAAACCGCTGATTTGAGCGAAGCACTCATGCAGCTCTATACCATCGTCACCTTGCTCAGAAGCAAGGAAGGCTGTCCCTGGGACCGCGAACAGGACAACAAGAGCGTTGCCACATCCTTGTTGGATGAGACCTATGAGTATCTTGATGCAGTCATTGCAAATGATAAGGCAGGACAGAAAGAAGAAATTGGAGATGTTGCCCTCAACGTCATGATGCTGCTGGAAATTCATCACGAACATGATGATTTCTCCATTGTAGAGGCTATCGATGATGTCTGCAGGAAGCTCATCAGGCGCCATCCGCATGTCTTCGGAGATTCTGAAGCCCGGAACAGCTCGGAAGTGCTTGATCTCTGGAACAAGATAAAGGTTGAAGTGGAAGGAAAAACACCTTTGCAAGATGACTTCTTCAGCCGGGTCCCCTCATCACTGCCCCCTTTGGAGATGGCAAACGAGATACAGAAGAAAATCCGCAAGGTAGGCTTCGACTGGCCTGACAAGCAAGGAGTCATCGATAAGGTGTGTGAAGAGCTTGATGAGGTCATAGAGGCCGATACAGCCCTTGACAGGAATCAGGACGAAGTTGAAATGGAGATAGGCGATCTCCTCTTCTCAGTGATCAATCTAGCCAGGTATCTGAAGATCTCCCCTTCGGTAGCTTTGCACCGGTCAAACATGAAGATGAAAAAGAGGTTCAATGCTTTGAGTAAAATCTGCAAAGAACGTGAAATCCCCCTCGATTCGGATCATTTCAGACAGATGGATTCCATCTGGGATGAGGTCAAAAAAGAGGAAGAATAGCCCATGTTGCCCTCAACATAGGCTACATGCTATAATACTAGTGATGGAAAACAAAGCTAAAGCTGCCCCACGCAAGCGCCATGAGAGCATTGCTGTGTATGAAAAGATTGCACTTGATATCGCGTATCGTATTGTGAGGCGAGAAATTGCTGAAGGTGTACGCCTTTCAGGCAGATCTGTCATGTCCAGCGAATACGGGGTATCTCCTGAGACCATACGGCGTTCGTTCTCCCTCCTTGAAGAGATGGGAGTCGTCGAAGTAAAGCACAATAGCGGTGTCCATGTCATCTCCCGGGAGAATGCAAAGAAGTACATTACCAAGTATAGCAAGAGCAATGAGAACCGGGAACTGCTCTCTAAAATCAGGCATGTCCTGACCGAACGGGAGCAGATTGACAAGGAACTTTTCATCCTGACGAAGGACCTTATAGAAGCCAATGACAGGTTCTCGGCAAGCAACCCGTTCCCTACTTATGAATACACCATAAAGGACGGCTCGCTTGCTGTGGGCAACTGCCTGGGTGAATTGAATTTCTGGCAAAAGACCGGAGGGACTGTCATAGCCATACGCCGTGACGGCTCGATCCTCCTCTCACCCGGACCCAAGCTGGAATTGCTAGAACTGGACACCCTTATCTTTGTAGGGATACAGGATTCATTGGCAAAGACACAAGAACTGCTAGACTAGGCCTTGGCAGGTAGCCAGAGTACCCCGCCTAGGGAAATCCTCACTGCTATTACCTATTATATTTGCTACTTGCAAACATAGATGCCTTTCAAACTACTATGTAGAGCCACCTGGGTTTTCAAATGTAGTGATTTGGTGCGTAGGTTTCATTTGTCTATGTTTACACCTTCATATTGGCATACTTCTTTTTCATCATATCGCTGGATAAGGAGCCGGTTGGCTACTTTCATTTGGATATTAGGAGGTTTGTATGAATTGAAAACTGCTTGTTGTGATATTTCTTGTGATGGCTGTTCTTGCTCTGCCTGCATTTGCAGGAGGATCGAAGGAATCTGTTTCATCTGAGAAAGTAATTTGAATTGCTGACAATGTCCCCGGGCTCATAACCCCTGGTGTATGGGATGGCCAGACCATATCTATGAACAGTTCCATATATGAATATCTTATAGAGATGAATACCGACACAGGTGAGATCGAACCTGTTTTGGCGACAGAATGGTCCTCAACAGACGGCAGACAGTGGAAATTCAAACTGAGACAGGGTGTCACCTATCATGACGGGTCGTCTTTCGACTCTGCTGACGTCAAATATTCCATTGAACGAACTCAGGACCCGGCAATAGGGCACTTGAAAAAACAGGACTTTGAGATAGTCGAATCTGTCGAAACCCCTGACTCCCACACTGTCGTCATAACGCTCAAGGAGAAGAGACCCACCTTTATCTATCAGCTCATGGATTATAACTTGGCGATGCTCTCCAGTGAATATGACTACGCCAAACTCGGAGAATCAAGACCAATGGGAACAGGTCCGTTCAAACTGAGCAAATACATCCCTAAGGAATCGGTTGTCCTTGAGAAAAACCCAACCTACTGGGATCCTGAGCTGCCTAAAGTTGATAAGCTCATGATCTATTTTGTAGCCGATATTGATGCAAGCATCTCAATGTTGGAAGCCGGACGAGTGGATGTGGTCCCCTTCATCACGCCGGTCATTCAAAAACGGCTTGCTAAGACAGAAGGGATTTCAGTCGTCTCTCCGTATCAGGAACATAGGTTCCTTTCGATGAATGTGGATATGAAGCCTTGGGATGACAACCGGGTCAGGTTGGCATTCAAATATGCCATGGATCCCCATATCATTGCAAAAAGCATCTCTCAAATGAATCTTGGTGAAGGGATTGAATATAATGAGTCCCCTATCCTGGCCATCCAGTCCCAGTACAAAGCCCTTCCTTTAAGAGAACGTGATATTAAGAAGGCAAAATCCCTGTTGGCTGAAGCCGGGTATCCCAATGGGCTGACAGTTGAGCTCTATTTCGCCTCAGACTACCCGTTTAGCAAGGAACTCGCACAGACGGTGCAGGAGCTAGCCCTACCGGCAGGGTTCGACATAAAGCTCAAAGGGATGACCCGCGACATCTACCTCTCACAATATTGGCTTAACGTACCGCTCTCAATTACCGGTTGGGGCGGACGCGTCGATCCGTATATGATGCTTGCTGTTGCCTTTAGAGGCGGAGCCATCTGGAGTGAGTCTCACTATGACAATCCCAGGGTCAATCAACTCATTGATCTGATCTCAGAGGAGATCGATGATGCTACGCGCCTAGCCTATTATCATGAACTGCAAGAGATCTTCTATGAAGAGGGACC
>DUPO01000029.1 GCA_012838275.1 Spirochaetales bacterium | reverse complement strand
GTCGGATCGGAAGCTATGGCATTGGAACCGACATCCTGTAGCCGCACGTCCAGGAAGGATAGTATGTTCTTATATGATTCATTGTTTGCAACGGATTCTATATATCTTGGATTGGATTGAAACTCGACATAAGCTAACTCCGATGTTTCCAAATTACCTTCAGCTTCCATGAGCCGTGCTTCAAGAAGACTGTGTTCCTTATCAAGCTGTTCGGACGACAATCGTGTCATAGCTGTATCAAACTCAGTATGCAAAGCACCAAGAAAGGCTTTGGCAAATTCCAGATCAGCATGTTCAAAGGAGATTGTGACCAGATTGGAGTTTTTTGTTTCAGATACTGTAATATTTGAAGCCACGCCATCCAATTTTTTCTCTTCAAGCAGGAGGTCGCTATAATCGGAGCCGTCTTTGCGCGTATAGGATGCAAGGTCCATACTTTCTAAGGCTCCGGTCACAGTACTGCGACTGGTCAGATATTGTATTTCTTTTACGATATTAGCCGATGGGGATCTGGTCCCTCTAATGTTGACCAGGTTTTCGGTGGACTCGATCGCTATTGTAGTGGTAGCAGTGTAGGTAGGTGTGCTTATCATCACATATCCCACACTTAATGCTACTATACTCACAAACACGATAACCAGCAGCCCAATATGATTTTTTACAATACCCAGCAATTCTGCAATGCTGATCCCTTCAGAATACGATTCATCCTTTTCAATAACCTCTTTTCCATTATCCTAAGCATACTATCAAAAAATACCCTTCAGATGGTTTCCAACACCCATCTTCGAAGTTTCATACCAAGGCATCGACAGCAACAACAGTCCTGATAGCCCCGAACAACCAGAAAGCATGTATCAAAAAACATCCTAATGAAGCAAAGATACATAAGCAAATACTCTGTATGTATCCTTCAATAAGTATGCTAACAAGCCTATCACATATTGTTATCATGTAGGAATGTTTTTTTATATACGAATTCCGCTTCCTCCTTTTCCGTATCATTTCATTGACAGTGTCTAGGCTTAATGGTATTTTTCATAATAATGTCCGCAAAAGCGGGAAAATGTTTGGCAACAAAGAGGTTTATGATGTCTTCCAACGATAAAACAGATGAAAAGAAAGGCGAAAAAGAGTCGAAAGCACTCGATTTCAAGAAAGGCAAGAAAAGTGGGACCGCTGAGAAAGAGCAAAAAGTTCTTGCTGTAAAGCCTAAACAAAAGAAAACCGTAGGTTGGATCTTTGGTATGATCGTCCTATTGCTCATCGCTGTTTCCTTTGTTATGGCTCCGGCCATCCAAGCTTTCGTCGGCCCAAAGAATGCCGATGGTATTGTTTTTGGTAAATATGGCAAGGAAGATATAAAATACGCATATGGCAACTATTTCTATGACCAGGTTCAAAACTTTGGAAGCCAGTACAAAAACACAGGTGACAATGCGACACAGACACTCTATCAGATATGGAAGAGTGCATACGACAGCACAGTCCTCTACACAGCGATAAACCAGCTCGCCACCAAGGCTGGGATCATCGCAGCCGATGAGGTGGTCAACCGGGCCATCATCAACAGCGGTGCATACAACAAGGACGGCAAGTTCGATGTTGACCTCTACCAGAAGGCAACTGCTGAAAGCAAGGCTTCCGTCGAAAAGTCCATTCGAAGATCCGTTCCCTACCAGATTGTGATCGACGACATCGGCAGTGCGCTCTCATCCTCCTCCGAGGCTGAGTATGTTGCCAAGATGGCCTCCGAAGGTCGTACCTTCACCTATGTGACTATCGACCCTTCACTCTATCCCGATGAAAAGGCAAGTGCCTATGCCCTGCAGAACAAGCAGTTGTTTTACAGCATGGACTTGAGCATCATCAGCGTTGAGACCGAAGATGAGGCAAAGGCCCTCTCTTCTGCAATAGCTAGTGGTGAAAAGTCCTTTGAAGAGGTGGCCCTCTCCTCCAGCAAGGATAATTTTGCCGCCAATGAAGGCAAAGTCGGCACCGTATACTACTTCGGCCTTGTCACCAATTTCAAAAATCCTGAAGACGCCACCAAGCTGCTGACAGCTAAAAGCGGTGACGTGGTAGGACCTCTTGAAGGAGCCGGAGCTTGGTCTATCTACAGACTTGACTCCACCCCCCTAGAAGCTGACTATGCCTCCCCTGCACTGCTCTCGACTGTTAAGGGCTACCTGGCCTCCAGCGAAGATCCTATAGTTGATGACTACCTGCTAGCCTTTGCCAATGAGTTCGTACTCGATGCCAAAGATGATTTTGCTGTGGCAGCAGAGAGTGCAGAACTTGACGTGGTGAACGTAGGAGGAACTCCCTACAACATCGCACAGTCCACCTATCTGAATAATTTCAGCTACTCCGACCCCCAAGGATCACTGGCAAGGGCCGTGACTACAGAAGAGATCGGAAAGAAACTCTATACCGCTGAACTAGGATCCGTCCTTGAACCTATCAAGAGCAACAGTTCCTATCTGGTAGTGAAGCCAGATGAAAAGGTAACTGATGAGGGTATGGGTAGTTATATCCAGATGTTCTACAACTACCTCAGCGGTTCGCAAAACCAGCAGGACCTTTCCCAGGCCCTCTACACCTCGGATCAGTTCCAGGACAATTTCCTTGGAACCTTCTTCTCCACAATCCTAGGCCAGGGCTGATAAAAGAACTGCATGTCCCTGATAAAGCTGGCTTCGGCCAGCTTTTTTCATGTCTGCATCCAATGCTTTTTGTCCATAGTCAAAAAACCCTTGCTATGATACGCTTGTAAAAGTCTCATGAAAAAAAACAAACGTCTCCCTACCCCTGCAATCCTATTGGTCTCACTTTTCCTGCTAGCCATATTTCTTTTCCTGGTGGTTATTTTGGGGCTTACCCAGACAAAGACATATGAACAGGTCAGCCGCCACACAGAGGGATATCAGCTCCCCCAAGTGCCCTACGACCTCAATGATGCTGTGGGAAGGGGAAAAGCATTCACCATCGAATACCCCTTTGATGGTGAGTTCACCCTTCTCTGGGGTTCAGACTTCCATCTGCGTCGAGGACCATTCGGGGGGAGGAAGAAAGTTTACGCCTTGCTT
>DUPO01000229.1 GCA_012838275.1 Spirochaetales bacterium | reverse complement strand
TGATGGAGAAGTTGTTCTCATATGCACCTGAAGATATTGACATTGAAGCTATTCTTGCCTCGCGTCAGACTTGGGAACAGCGTGAAGCGGACATCAAGGAGATGTTTCCGGATGAACCATTGCAAAACTCAATACTTAAAATTTCGCATTCAAAATGGGTTGAAGACGATGTATTGGTAAAACGGCTTGAACTGCTTCGCTCCGCTCTTCCTGATTTGCAAGTAATGTTTAAGGACCGATTGCATTCGACTGCATATGTTGTGGAACAACTGGAAAAAGCCCGCTGCCCTGTAGCATTGAAAGATTTGGGAATAACAGCAGAGCGACTGAAAACCACTCTAGTAAAAGCTCAAATGATTAGAAAACGATATACAGTGCTTGATGTATTGTACGAGACAGGTCTGCTTCATAAGTTTATTGGAGAACTCTCACTATGAATGTAAGGTTTTTCAGAATTTCAAAAATGCAAAAGATTCTGGCCACTCTTTTAGTAGTGCTGGTTATGGGTTTTTCACTAGGTGCTGCTGATGGGGCATTCACCATTTTAAGCTTGAACGATACTCATTCCCATCTGTTGCCTTGGTATGATTCTGTGAAACAACGTGAATATGGCGGTGCTGCAAGGTGGGCTACAGTCATCGCCGAGACCAAAGCAGAAGTCAAAGATGTATTGGTTCTGCATGCAGGCGATTTTCTTACTGGTTCAGATTCCAATTATCTTATTGAGCACAGCCCGGATTGGGATCGCATACAAACTTATGGGTATAGAGGTTTGGTAGATATTCCCGTTATGAATATGATTGGGATAGATGCAGTATGTATAGGAAATCATGAGTTTGATTTCGGACTGCCGTGGCTGATGCGTATTTTGCAACAGGCTGAATTCAAGGTCTTGTCTGCAAATCTTGATATTTTGCCTGTACCTAAGAGTGATGAATATGCGAAGGCAAATATGATTCAACCCAATGCAATCTTTAACCGTGATGGAATTTCAATAGCGGTAATTGGGCTCACTACTGATGAGTATAATAAGAGTTCCCAAGTACGCATCAAAGATCCTGTCGAGGCAGTGCGTACTTCGATAAAAGACATTGGTGATAAGGCTTCAGTATTTGTAGTGCTCAGCCACTTGGGATATGAAAAAGATATCGAATTGGCACAAGCAGTACCTGAGATAGATATCGTGGTAGGAGGGCATTCACACACAAAACTCTGGCAGCCAACTTATGTCGGAAAGACTGCTATTATTCAAACAGGGGCCTATGGGGAAAGTCTTGGACGATTAGATGTTGTTGTGAAAAATTCTGAAGTCTCTGATATTTCCTATCGGCTGGTTCCCTCTGAGTTTTCTCTGTCAGAAGATAAAAGAGTCGCGCAGTTTATCTCTAACTCCTTGTCAACTGGGAAACTCGAGTCTCCATTGGAATCCAATTTAGAAGAGCTTTCGACCATGGGGTCATTCGTTAGTGAAGAGTTGAGAAAGAGTCTTGACACAGATTATGCCCTATTTACCAGTAAATTCGCTTTAGGCAGACTTGATGTAGGCGAGGTTTCTGTAAAGGACTTCTTCTCTGTTTTTTGGCCTTATAGAATGAGAAATTTAGGACCTAATAAAGATATGACTCCTGGACAAGTCATTGATATTCTGCATGGAAACGCTCCCCGTCTAGCTCGTAAGCTACTCTATATTTCTGAAGGATTGACGAATGTGATGCGGGTAACTGTGCCTTTCTCTGTGCTCGAAGAAATTACTATTTACAACTCAAGTCTGGTCGGCACCGACAGCTATTTGCAGATCAGTGAAAATACATCAGGGGGAAAAAAGTCGATTGTTTCCTTAGCAATGGATTTGCAAGCCTATCGTACTCTCTATGAAGAGGGGATTTTGACTAAGACGATGCCTTACAATGTCTATGGGAAGGAATTATTTGATATCATGTTTAAGTCTATAATGGGTAGGGAAATACAATTACCTTCCCCCTTATAAATAGTTAGAACTGTTGTTTAGTGTATGGGCGTTGGAGATAGAAGAAAATTGATAGATTGGAGGAGGTCTGTTTATGCAAAGAATTATTAATGATCCGGATTATGTTGTCGAGGACTATCTGAAGGGCTTTATAAAAGCACATAAGGATATCGTATCTGCTACAGATAATCCCAGAGTATTGAAATATGTCGAAGCTCCTGTCCCTGGTAAGGTGGGTATTGTTACCGGTGGCGGAAGTGGGCATAAACCTGCATTTACCGGGTATATTGGGAAAAATCTGATCGATAGCGTCGCTGTCGGTGAAGTTTTCAGCTCTCCCACGGCAAAAGCCTTTTATGATGCGATCAAAGCGGCTGATAGTGGCAAGGGCGTCGCCGTACTGTACGGTAACTATGCCGGGGACAACATGAACGTCGCCATGGCGATGGAAGATGCTGAAGATGATGGCATTTTGGTTAAGAAGGTAGTGGCAAATGACGATGTCCCAAGCGCCCCGAAAGATAGTCGTGAGAAACGACGTGGAGTGGCTGGGGAGATAATGATGTGGAAGGCTGCCGGAGCCAAAGCTTCCATGGGAGGGAGCTTGGATGAGGTGATTTCCGTTGCACAGAAAACAATTGATAATACCCGAAGCGTTGGAATAGGACTGGCTCCTTGTACGATTCCAGCCGTTGGCAAACCGAACTTTTTGATCGAAGCCGGAAAGATGGAGTTTGGTATAGGGCATCATGGTGAGCCCGGCATCAGTGTTGAAGATCTGAGCACTGCACGGGAAATGGCTGAAAAGGCTGTGGACTGTATCCTTCCTGACCTTCCATTTATGCCCAATGATGAAGTTGTTGTATTGGTTAGCGGGCTAGGGGCTACTCCGGTAATGGAGTTGTACATCTTCTACAATGAAGTTGAACGTCTCCTGACAGAGAAGGGCATTCGAATTCATCGCCAATACGTAGGTAACTATTTCACAAGTTTGGAAATGATGGGAGTAACCATAACCCTGACGAAAGTTGATGCTGAGTTGAAAGAATGTATTGATATGGATGCCTACTCTGTAGGCTTGAAACAGTAGTGAGGTAGAGTATGAAAAACAGTTTCCCCACATCAAAAGGCCTGAAGGTCGTTCAGGATCTTACTGTGGTTATTAAAGAGAATAGAGAGTATTTGAGTGAAATTGATGGAGCCATCGGTGATGGTGACCATGGCATCAACATGGACAAAGGCTTTTCACTTGTTGCAAAGCGCCTTGCAGGGCAGGATATGGACTTCAGTGATGCACTGAGGACCCTCGGAACAACCTTGCTTGAGGATATCGGTGGGTCAATGGGACCCTTGTATGGGATGTTCTTCAAGCAAATGAGCCGGGTTGCAAAGAAAGTTGAAGTAGTGGATATCTCTGTCGTATATGAGATGTGCAACTCGGCAATGGAAGGGGTCATGCGTCTCAGCGATGTCAAAATCGGCGATAAAACGATGATTGACACACTTTATCCTGCTGTTCAGGCGTTGTCTGAAGCAGTCAAGGCGGAGAAGTCTTTCAACGAAGGCATCGATGCAATGATTGATAGCGCCTATGCAGGTTGGCAGTCAACAAAAGAGATGGTGGCAAAGATAGGACGTGCAAGCCGTTTGGGCGAGAGGTCCAGAGGTGTTTTGGATGCCGGAGCCACCAGTTGTTATCTTATTTTAAAGTCTATGGGTGAAAGTATGAAGGAGTTGGCACAATGAAAGTAGCGATTGGATGCGATCCTAATGCATCTGCGTTGAAGATGGATATTATAGAGGAATTGAAAATCCTAGGACATGAAGTGGTGGATTTCGGGTCGGAAGATGCGATCTATGCGAATGTTGCCATTGAAGTTGCAGAGGCTGTTGGTAACGGTGAATACCAGCGGGGTATAGTGATATGCGGCACCGGTATCGGAGTGAGCCTTGCTGCAAACAAGGTCCCAAAGGCCTATTGTGCTCTGGTCACGAATGCCTATCAGGCTGAACGTGCTGCATTGAGCAACAATGCAAATATGATTGCCTTGGGATCTCAAGTGACTGGGGACAAGCTAGCCCGACTGTTGGTACGAACTTGGATGGCACATGAGTATACGCCTAACAGCCGCTCTGATTCCAAGATAGAGCGAATATATGACTATGTCTCAAAGCAGGCAGAACTATAAAAATATGGAGTTGAAGGGCTTAGCCTTTCAACTCCATTATTATATGGTTCTGTGTGTTGTTGTCATATCCCAAGCATCAGTGAAACCGTTCCGAAATAGATGATCAGGCCGGTAATGTCCACCATGGTAGTCAGCGCCGGGCTTGCAACCAGTGCAGGGTCCAGCTTCAGGGCAGCGGCTCCGAGGGGAAGGAGGGCGCCTATGATAGTTGCGGAGACAACTTGGATGGCGAGGGCGACTGCTATAGCGAGGCCGATGGATGGCAGAGTGAAGGCTTCTGGGATTGTCCCCGGATTCGAGACGAAGACTACCCGAAGGAAGGCCAGGATTGCCAGGACAAGCGCCAGAAGTACTGAAATCCTGAACTCTTTCCATATTATCCTAAAGACATTTTTAGGTGTTATCTCTTTCAGGGCGAGAGCCCGTACCATTACAGTCGCGGCCTGACTTCCGGTGTTTCCGCCGGTATCTATAAGCATCGGCATATAGAACGCGAGTATCATCAAGCTTGTCAGTGTCCCTTCATAGGATTCCAGGATCGATCCTGATATGAGGCCAAGGAAGGCTAGGATGACCAGCCAGACCACACGTTTGCGAAAATGGGTCCAGATGGAGGTTTTTAGGTAGGTAGTGTTATCGTGCTTACCTACAATCGCCATGAACCGCTCCATGTCTGAAGTTCTCTCTTCTTCTATGACGTCCAAGGCGTCATCGTGGGTGATGTTTCCTAGCAAAGTGTTGGTCTCATCAACTACTGGTAGGGCTACAAGGTCGTAGCGAGCCATCATGAAAACAGCCTCTTCCTGGTTCTCATTGACATCGATGCTCACGATCTTTGTTTTCATGACATCGGAGAGCCTTGCCGTAGGTTCGGACAGGATTAGATCGGTAACTGAGAGGGTGCCTATCAGTTTTCTGTCATTATCAAGGACATAGATTCGATAAATCGCTTCCTTTTGAGCCTTTTCCAGTCTTATCCGTTGCAGGACATCCTGTATCAGTAGGTGCTGGGGGTAGGAGATATAGTCGGTGTTCATTATCGAGCCTGCCGATCCTTCCGGATAGGAGGCAAGTTTTATGAGATCTTCACGCTCTTTTTTTGCCAGAACCGGCAGTACTGCATTGTACTGTTCGTCGGGCAACGCTTTCAGTAGGTCAACCTGGTCGTCAGGCGAGAGGCTTCGCAGCAGGGAGACTAGATCGGAGGTTTCCAGTAATTGGGCGACGTCCGCTTGTTCAGCATAGCTAAACTCACAAAAAATCGCTCCCCTTCGTTGTTTGGGGAAATGGAAAAGGACCGATTGTATGGTTTCAGCCGGGTAGGGAGACAATATCTCTGCTATCTCTGTTGGGTGCAGGTGTTCTAGAATCTCGAATGCTTTAGCATATTGGTCATCTTTCAAGTATTGCGCTATTAAGTTTAGGTCCAATTCGTGTTGCATAGCGATTCTCCTCTTTGAAACCCTTCTTCTCACTTGGCTCAGCTTATGTCATCACGCTACCATATATCTGTAAAAACGTATAGGTTGAGAATTGTTTGCCAATCATCTCAGTTTTTTGTTGTCACCTATCTGTATGGTGAAATATGAGACATATAAACAAAGGTTGAAATATATCTTCCCACCGGTTGGGTGCCCCAATGGGTGAGGAATTGAACAAAATATGGTTTTTAATAAAAACTATTTTTCATGAAACCAAGCAATCCTGAGCAAGATTGTTGAAGGAATCAAAATGCTAACGCAGGCATCTTTAGTGAAATGTGGTCTTGAGTAAATATTTAGGGAAATATTGTAAAAGAGGGTGGACATGATTAGCGCATACGGGTAGTATCCCATCTTGTTCGGCAAGCAATGGCCGGATGGAAAGCTTCGGGAAAAGGTCCGCAGGGCCTTGACTGGATGGTTTGAAATCTGGTAGATTGACCGGGC
>DUPO01000228.1 GCA_012838275.1 Spirochaetales bacterium | reverse complement strand
GTCTCGATAGTTTGAAAATGAAACATTGTTCCAATGATATCCTTCTGTTAGTTGACCTGTCAAGCTTAGTCTTGTCCTAGGTATTAGCTTGATGGGCATATATTGGGAGAGGGTATCTGGAAGCTGGAAAGATATCCACCTGTAACCTATGAAAAAGGGGAAAACTTTCCTTTTTTGTATCCTTCTATCCGATACCAGGGCATTTCGGGCATGCAATACAACAATCCATATATTCAGGAAACAAGCTTCATCGCTTTTTCTTAATGGTATGGTATCATTGTGCAATACCAGGGCGGGCCCGGACTGTCAGCGATGGATAATCACGAGCAGCTGCAAAGAAGTAGGAAATTCAGAAGATGAAAGAGAAGGAACATAGGATAGGATTGGTTTTGATATCAGGGGAGAGCAACGCTTCTTTGCGCTTCTGCTCCTCAATCGGACGCCTTGCCAAACGTTCCGGAGTCACCCTCTTTGTCTTTGCCGGTGGCATGCCCACCAAAGAACAGGTTCAGGGCAGTGACTTCACCAGTATACTGCTGTTTGCCGACCCGCTGCTGGTTGAAGAGAGTGAAAGCTTCGACCTCTCCCTATTTGGCCCTATCCCTTGTGTTGCGGTCAATTTCACTCCCATGGGCCTCCCTTCGATTCAGTGCAATCTCTACCTTGGAGCAAAGAAACTTTTGCAACACTATCTGGAGGGGAGGAACAGGATTGCCTGCATCCAAGGCCCGGCAAACAACAGGTTGGCACAACAGAGCTTTCAAGCTTACCGGGACGCCCTTGCTGAGAATAATCTTCCCCTTGATTTCACGCTCGTCACAGACATAGGCCTGAACGAACTGCTCGACCATAGGGCCTTGGTCCCTGGAATAGATTTTACTCTCCTCTACTGTTTTGACGACGAACAGGCTTTCTGCCTTGGTCTGGAGCTGGAAAAGAGAGGTTTCAGTACTCCTATACTGGTCGGGGCTGCCCGAGGAGGAAGCCCTTTTCCCTCGGTGGTCATCCCAGTCTCTCAAATGGCAACTTCAGCTTGGGAGGCGGCGCTCTCGGGGCTGCCTGGTGAAAGCCTGTTCGAATGCGAGATTTCTGATGGTGAGGGTATCTTTCAGCCGGATGTGCTCAATGACAAGTCGCTTTTACTGTCGATTTTGGCTAAGACCTATGATCTTGATGCCGGTGATGTAAAAACAGTTGGGGAGTGCATTGGAGAGTTCTCAGAACTGGAAGACTCAGCAATCCTCCGACTCAAGGAGGGGTTTTCGTCTTTTCTTGACCAGGGGGGCAGCCTGGTAGTTCTGCAGAAGCTTCTGGCTGGTTTTTCCCTGCTGCATGAAGGCAAGGAGAGCCTTTTTATCCAGCTTCTGATTCATGTTGCCCAACATAATGACTCTATACTCTACAAGAAGCAGACCCTTTTCTCACTGATGCGGAAGGCAATGGCCACAGATGCAAAGTGGGAGGAGAAGGTCCTGGTCGAATATCTCCCATCGCTGGGCATCAGGTCCTGTTACATCGTGCAGCAACAGGCGAAGCGTCGGCTGGTGGCAGGTGTCTATCGGACTTCTCTTCTCGAAACGGCCCGACACCCCTCCTTCGATACCCCTCTGCTGCCGCCTGCATTAGTCTCTCAGCTCGATGGGAGCTGTTGGATGCATTTTCCATTGGGCGCTAGCGTAGGGTACATGCTGCTTGAGACATCCCATTGCCAACCGGAGTTGTCACTCCTGTTACAGGACCTGTTCTCTCCGCTTGCACGTACGCAAGTGGATACGGGCTCCGAGAAGTCTGTCTTTGCCATTGGGGAAGAGCCTGCTGAAATCGCCTCGCTTCTCAGTGGTTCCAGGCAGATACTGCTAAAGGGCCGGGATGAGTTCTTTCCCGCTCTGCAAAAGGGAGACCCCTCCCTTCTGATCGTCGGCATACTCGACAGGGCATTCTTTTCTGAGGTCCGTTCTCATAAGACAACATCCTTGACGCCGATCGTGCTGGTTCAGGACTCGTTTTCCTCCCAGGATGCTGAAGAGGTTCTCCTTATACCCAACCTCATCATGGTACACAGGTCTGTTGCATCAAGCAGGGCCTTTCTTGTTCGTCTCACTTCCCTTGTAACAGGGGAGGAGCTGGCAGTGCCTACGATGACTGCAGCCTTGGTCAAGGGCGCCATAGTGTATATGGATACCCATGTTCAAACCTCGTTTTCACGTTGGGAGCTGGCTGAAGCGGTCAGTGCAAGTGAAGATTATCTTGGACGGATCTTTCGCCGGGAGATGGGTCTTTCTCTTTGGGAGTACCTGCACACCCATAGGATAGCCATTGCGACAGGAATGCTCAAAGGGACACATATGAGCATTACCGAGATAGCCCATCAGACAGGGTTTAAGGATTTGGCGTACTTCTCCAGGGTATTCAAGAAGATCACAGGATTCTCCCCCAGTCAGGTCCGTTCATAGAAAAATAGCCGGACGACTCCTGCTGAAGAAACATGTTATTAGGGTTATAGGTTGTAGTTACTTCGAATCGTACCTCTTTTTTTCGGTTTGTTCTTGGCCTTTCTTTGTTTGACAATGGTAGGTGGGGATTGTAGAATAGGGGAGTAACGAATTTTTATAGTCACACACGAAAAATAGGAGAAGCTGTAATGAAGAAACTGACTGTTGTG
>DUPO01000028.1 GCA_012838275.1 Spirochaetales bacterium | reverse complement strand
GTATCAACCCAACTTTCCAGTGCGACAAACACCTTCTCGAGGTCTATGAACCGTAGGGTGGCAGCCCCATCCTGGGTTGTCTGTTGTGCGTTGACAATAACCAATGGTGCACCATTCTGGGTTGCATACATTGGGAAGGATGCTGCTGGTTGTACCCTGAGGGAAGAGCCAAGGACCAGGCAAAGGTCGGTATTTCTGAAATCCTCATAGGCACGGTTTAAAATATGCGTATTCAGGTTTTCTCCGTAAAAAACGATATCGGGCTTTATCAAGGACCCGCAAGCTGTACAGCGAGGCACCTCATCCCTGAGCACTATGGGTGCTATCTCATCATAGGAGTAATGACGATTGCAATTGGTGCAGTAGTGGTGCGCGGCACTGCCATGCACCTCATACTGTTTCTTGCTGCCTGCCTTCTGATGGAGCATATCGATATTCTGGGTATAGAGCGAACGCATATACCCCTTAGCTTCCAGCTTGGCAAGAGTCCTATGCACGACATTGGGCTCGTATGTATCCAGCTTGTACCAGAAAGCCTTTGCCCAAGTGTAGAAGACATCTGGATTCTCCATGAAAAAGGAAATGCTCAAGATATGTTCCACATCAAGGCCTTCCCACTTCTTGGAATATATACCCTTGGAACTGCGAAAGTCGGGTATGCCCGATAGAGTGGAGACCCCGGCTCCGGTAAAGACGGTCATCTTCTTGGCATTGAGAATCAAGGGCTTGAGAATTGAGAATTTCTTGTCAAACTGTTCACGAGTCTCTGAATTGCTTTTCATATGCCTCTATTATACCGGATTAAATCTTTGCATTGCAAGGTTTTTAAAATTATACGATTAACGATCCCGTATACGTATTCCCCTTCAAGCCGGTAAGTCTCACAGTAACAATGCTGCCTACCTCAGAGGACCCGTCAAAAACGACCATCTCATTATGCTCAGTCCTTCCAAGCATCTGGTCTTTATCATTGCGTGAAACTGCACTTACTACAACCTTTGCGATGCCTTCTGCCCGTTCGCTCTTCTCACGAACAAAGATCTTGTGTTGGAAATGTATCAGTTGGGTAAGTCTTCTTCCCCTCTCCTCTTCAGGAACTTCACCGGGAAAGGTAACGGCAGCCGTCCCTTCCCGTGGGTTGAAGTAGTACATGAAGGCCTCAATACACCCCATCTCATCGAGGGCTGTGAGGGTATCCTGGTACTCTTCTTCCGTCTCGGAGGGGAAACCTACCATGACATCGGTAGCAAAGGTTGCCTCAGGAATTTCCCGTTTGATGGTTTCTATCAGAGAAAGGAATCTGTCACGGGTATATTTGCGATTCATAAGGCCCAGAATTCGAGTGTTCCCGCTCTGCATGGGTATGTGCAGATGCTTGGCTACCTTTGGCTGTTCCTTGATAACCCTGATCAGGGAATCGGAAAAATCCTTGGGATGGGGGCTTTCAAAGCGTATCCATTCTATCTCTCCAGCAACTGAGCAGACTCTCTCAAGCAGGGATGGGAAGGTTATGACCTTGCCATCATTCTCGTAATGATAACTGTTGACATTCTGACCCAACAGGGTTATTTCCTTAACTCCCTTGGAATCGAGATACCGGACTTCATCCAGCACTTCCTCTACAGGCCGTGAAATTTCCCTGCCCCTCACATAAGGGACAATACAGTACGAACAGAAATTGTTGCATCCGTTCATGATCGGTATATATGAAGAGTATTCTCCTTCATTGTAGTAGGAATCTCCAAAGCTATAGGTTTCGGAGCGGAGTTCAGCGCTTTCAGGAGAGATTAGCACCTCAAGGATCTTCTGCTTGTCATTGGTTCCAAGCACATAGTCCACATGGGGAGCATCATCCTTAAGATCTTCTTGCAAACGTTCTGCCATGCATCCGGTTACGATAAGGGTAAGGGGGTGAAGGGTCTTTATATGGGCAAACAGGCCGAGTCTTCCCCATATCCTGTTCTCTGCGCTTTTGCGCACGGAGCAGGTGTTGAGGATTGCACAGTCTGCATCCTCAGCACTCTTGGCAGGTACGAGTCCCGCACCTTTGAGCTGGAGTTCCAGGGCATTGCTTTCAGCAGTGTTCATCTGGCATCCGTAGGTTTCTATCCAGTAAGAGCGAATCATTTGGTATCCTTGTCAGCAAGCGATACAGCCGCTTGCAAAGTATTTTTCATTAACATGGCGATAGTCATTACCCCTACCCCTCCGGGGACAGGAGTAATGAAAGAACAGTGAGGTGAAACAGTATCATAATCAACATCCCCAACCAAGCGATAGCC
>DUPO01000227.1 GCA_012838275.1 Spirochaetales bacterium | reverse complement strand
TTGTCTGGGTTGGGTCATGGATCTCAAAGAAGTACTTGGCAAGCTCCTCATAGGAGACCACAGTTGGGTCGTAGAGGATCTCGACCGCTTCAAGGTGGCCGCTCTTCTTGGAGAGTACATCCTCATAGGTGGGATTCTCAACCTTGCCGCCGGTGTAGCCGCTGGTGGCCTCGTATACGCCGTCGATGCTTTCAAAGAGATGTTCGACACCCCAGAAGCATCCGCCGGCAAATACAGCACGAGCTTGGGGAGGGCCTTCCTTGAAGGTCATGGAGATGGAGTTTACGCAGTGGCGTGTATTTTTCTCGGTCAGTCGCTCGCCGAGGAATACGTGTCCAAGATGTCCGTTGCAGGTCGCACAGACTATCTCTGTTCGCGATCCGTCTGCATCAGGATGGCGCTCAACGGCAAAGGGGAGCTCCTCATCAAAGGAGGGCCACCCGCAATTGGACTCGAACTTGTCATCCGATGCGTAGAGGGGAGATCCACACTGCCTGCAGTAGTAGGTTCCCACCTCCTTGTTGTCGGTGTATTCGCCAGTATAGGCGCGTTCTGTTCCCTTGTTGATGATCACTTGCCTCTCTTGGGCATTGAGCTCTTTCAGCAAGGACTGGTCTATGGGCTTGAACTGGAATCGTTCACTTGTAGCTTGTGGTATGTTCATAGGTTGCACCTCCGGCTCCTGTTGTTTTGAGGCGAAGCGCATTGCCGGTAAGGCAACTGCTAGGAGAACCGCTAGAATAGCTATAATAAGAAATATTCTTGTTAGGTTCATAGTATCTCCTTCTAGCTAATCCTATCATGTTACCCCCCTGCGTATCTACTACCAGAACTTGAATAGAATGGCAGAAGCCTTCTTTTTATACTCAAGGTACTTCTCGTATTTCCTTGCTGTGATGCTCTCGGTAAAGAGGGTGGAGAAGCTGAAGAGCATGGTGAGGGAGAGAGGCCCTACAAGGCTCCAGTTAAGGAAGTTCCCTATCGCCAGAGAAGCGAATATGTACATGCTGTACCAGACGCCGAGTTCTCCAAAGTAATTCGGATGACGGCTCCGTGCAAAGAGGCCGCTACTGCGAAATCCCTGCTTGTATTGTTCGGCATGCTCGGTACGTTTGGGAAGCAGGCCGTATTTTGCCTGCTGGAAAGCATACTGCTGTTGGTCGGCGATGGTCTCAATGACCAGGAAAAGAAGGAAAAGAAGTGATGCCAGCCAGAGCCTTAGTGTCATGGACTCGGGCCCGTACAAGCTGAGCAGGTAGAGGGGGCTGGTGAATGCTATGAAGAGAATCTGCTGGTACAAGGCGATGAATCCTAGATTGAACAGTTGCCATAGGACTGGATTGGTTATCCTCTTGCGAAGGATCGGCCAGCGGTAGTCCTCACCTGTGGTATAGCCGCCCCTTCGGGCAAAGTTGAAGGTAAGCCGGGCACCCCATAAGGTGACCAGGATGGCTGCGACCATAACCGGTTGGGCAAACTTTCCGTATGCTGCATAGATCCAGGCAAAGACCACAGGCATGGTGCTCCATAGACGGTCCGTCCAGGAGTAGTCCCCGCTTATCAGGCCGAAAAGGAAACTCAGGGAGACTGTTATGCCTGTAATGTAGAGTACCGAACGAAGCGGATCGCTTGTCGTTGCAGGGAAGAAGCTTAGTACCATGACTATTCCAATGGCGATGAGGATAAAAAAGAGAGCTATGGGTTTTTTCTTTGTTTTCATGCTCTCACCTTATCAAAAGCAGTCAAACACTGCAATAAACTATACTTCGGTTATGTCTGGTTCTAATTTGGGGAGGGTAGGTGAATCCTACGTGAGCTCCTCTGGCAGGCCTGATGAGATGCTGGGCACGTATGCTCCTTTCCCTGCTGGAAAAGACCTCTCTGAAGCCTCTCTTTGTAGAGCAGGCCTCCCCAGTCATTGCCTTGCATGCAGGCAAGGGTTCCATATCACTCTCGTTCATACAAAAGGGAAGCGGTCCTGCTTCAACATAATTGGGAATTCAGGAAGAAAGCAAGGTTCAAGAGACGAACCAAGGCAAAACGTTCCCCTGATTACTGCTGCCTTATCGCGTGAAGGCACTTTTAGGTGCTGCAAGCTCAGAGGCGCAAAGGTAGCGATCTTGATCTTTAGAGGATCATAGCTTGTGAAAAATTCAAAAAAGCCAATTGTGTTACTAAGAAACAGAAAAAACCACCCCCTGACTATCTAGCTAGGGGGTGATGTGTCCTATGTGCTCCGGTCCTGCAATAAAGGAGGGGTAGGCCCTCCCTTATTGCAAGCGACAGAAGCCGTTTCAGTCTGCAACTCCAATAGCTTCATCATGCGTGCTCTCGTCAGTTACGTCCTTCCACGATCTACGCCACATGAAAACTATCTTTGTTTTAGGGAGTATCTAATAACGGAACACCGCCGCAACATGTGCCTTGCCCGGTACATCCTCAGGTGAAACGGCAAATACCGATCCCCCCTTGGTCAATGTGTTGATGGCTGCGAGATCCAGCAGATCCTCATCTCCGGGCAGTGGGGTCTCCCTTACTTCGACCTTGTTGTTTTCTGGATCGAACTCTCCCCATGCCTGGACGCCAAGGGCAACGAAGAGCACTTCAACCCGGCCGTGGTGTGCAGCCAGGACAGCCTCCGAGACATCAGTGGTTGTCTGTCCGGTGCCTGCCAGTTGCCTGTATTGGGCCATGTTCTCTTCCCGTTCCTTGGTAAATTTAGGTCCTACAATTGCCCAAGCCTTCGGGTGTAGCTCTGCACCCTTCATCTGGTCGGGATTGCCGGAAATACCTTCATCGACAAGATGGGGGTAGGTGTTAACCTCCTTGTAGAGTGGGAATAGGGTATCCACACCTGCTAGCACAAGAGGAGAGCGCGTGTTTGCAAGAAGTGTCGTCACCTCTTTGTCGATTGTACGGAACCATTTTTGGAGGCGTACCTTCACATCGGTTCCTGTGGCATGTGCGTGTGTCTTGCCAGCCTGTCCTCCGGCTCCTGAGGATCCCATTGTCTGGAATTGGAACTTTTGCTTTGGCCAATCGTCCGGAAAGGATTCTGAAAGCGTTTCCGGAGTATCGACCAGGTCGATCTCATCCACAGTCTGTTGGGTTCCTTCAAACAGCCTAATCCTGTTCTGGCTTATCGCAAGGATATGGAAGGTGCCGTCACTGTTCATGATCGGGACAAGCGGTTTTATATGGAAACGGTCGGAGATGAAAACCATCTCCTTGAATGCAAGAGGGAGTCTGAAAAGGTTGAATTCATCTTCCGTGAAGAACATAGCCAGGCCATCGCTCTGATGTTGCCAGAAGGTAGTGCCCTCAAGAAGGTTTCGGGGAGCCTTGAGCAACTCGTCCACCTTGGAGGCCCGAAGGTTCTTGGCGAGCAACCGGTCTTCCACCTCTGTCAAAAGATTCTTTAGACGGATCGGTCCCTGCTCTGTCTCTCGCCCGGCACGATGTGTTGGCATGTATAGCGAAATGCACGATTCCGATCGTGTCGTTATTATCTCATTCAATTTTTCAGTAGTGATTATATCCATACAAATGTTCTCCTTTATTGATTAAGTGAATATTTAGAATAGAGGCGCATACCCATGCAATTCTCTATATTGCAAAAAATAAAAGAACCATACTACGGTATGATCTAGTTTGTATCACTACCTTAAAGATACTCATAATATGTGTAATAGTACAGGCAATTGATAGATAGTCCATATTTTGGAATGCCCCGGCTGCAATCGGAATGGATTTTAGCGAGATAGCTTTGGGATCCCGTTTCAGATGCTTCAAACAGAATAAGGCTTGGTCTGGCTGGCTGCAGCAAAGGGGTCTGTTGGTGCGGATCGGCCTGGGATAGATGTAAGCAAAAATATATGTAGAGGTATTTCTTTAGATTACTTGAACTGAAATCCTAGTGTCGGTCTCAGTGAAAGGTGGCCCGTGAGCGATCTAAAACAGGGGAGTGGGAAAGAAAAAAGTGATCTGATGGCGTCATCAATATAAGCTACCCTCTTTAAGGGTAGCAAGTGCACACGCTCCAGGACGCGGCCTCAGTTACTGGATAAGTCGAAGATTACGACTCTGAAGCAACTAGGGTCACATCACCCATCAACCATCTGTCCAGAGCTTCTTTATTGAAGCGCCAGTTTCTTCCTACTTTCTGGCAAGGCAGCTTGCCGTTACGCGCAAGAAGATAAATTGTTGATTCGGCAATTTTTAAGTATGCAGAACATTCTTGTAAAGTTAGCACAGGGCTTTCAAAGTTTGACATACACATATTATTAACCAACAGACAATAAATATCAACTACAATCTGAAAATATAAGTTAATAGCATCAAAATTGATTAATATTAATAGTATCTGATTGAAAACAATCAAATATACTCAATATATTAATTATTATGCTGTTGTCTAAAGGTGCTGACCCCTAAGGATAAACGTGGATTGCTCTGTTTGCTCTACATACACAGGGGAATCTGGAATATCCTCACTCAGGTAAAATGACCCGGTTTGAGCATAAGGGTAACAAATACAGCAAGTCGGCATACGTGAAGCTTGTAAGGCAGGCATGTCATAATTGAAGGTTGGTTCTCCTGTGACTATTCTTGTATAAAAGATGGGGGCCTTGATGATCAGAGACAAAAAGCGATGGCCCCAGGAGGAAAAGTATCCTCCCAGTGCCATCGCCAGATAAAAAGTTTACGACTCGTTACATACTATCAACGAGATTAGAGAATTGCGGGATCGACAACTGTTGCTGCGTCAAGGGTGACTTGGGTCTGAGCCAACAGCCTACCATTGATCGATGAACTGGTCATAAGGATAATCTGGGTTTTACTCAAGATAATTCCTTCCATATGGGAGCCGGTTCCCAACGTTGCAATACCAGCTACCTGCCAGAACACATTCTCAGGAAGCGCCCCACCGGTAAGTAGGACTTCAAAATTGTTAGCTAGGTTGAGATCACCTGATATCTGGAAAATCCAAATATCAGTAGCACCACCATTCAGAGTAAGGTCTGAACCGATATTCACCGCTGAGTCCCATTTATAGAGTCCGGACTTCAGAGTCATACCACCGATCGCACCGCTACCTAAATTCAATTCTTTAGGGGTCGGGCGTCCAGCTGCATCAGTGTAAGCAGTTTCCATATTACCAATCGCTGTAGTTAATTTGATTGGAGTGGGAGCTGCCATGTCTGCTGCATAGACCTTGCCAGTAACCAATGACGATGTAGCATAGCCTGTTGCATCGACAAGTCCAAACGGTATTATGACTGAAAGGGAGGGGGGCTTTACCTTGTTCCTGATGGAAATAGTGCCAAGGTACACTTTACGAGGGTCCTTGCTCTCGTAGTGTGCTCGGTATGAGCATTCTCTAAAGGGTGAAAGTCCCAAGTACGGGTGATAGCGCCAAGTACATAGCCAAGAGCAAGGGTGTCCTTCGTGAGGGGGAATCTGAAGAAAGCTGGAGGCAAAAT
>DUPO01000226.1 GCA_012838275.1 Spirochaetales bacterium | reverse complement strand
GTCGGCACCGGAGGCACCATCACCGGAGTAGGGCGGTACCTCAAGGAGAGGAACCCTCAGGCCCTTATCGTAGCGGTTGAGCCTGTGACCAGTCCTGTGCTCTCCCTAGGTCATGGCGGTCCGCATAAGATCCAAGGCATCGGAGCAGGGTTCATCCCCACTATCCTCGATACCGAGATCATTGACGAGATATACACTGCTGAAGATGCGAAGTCAGGTGAGCGGTCAAGACAGGCAGCTAGGATGGAGGGTCTTCTTGTAGGCATTTCGAGCGGGGCAGCCCTGGATGCAGCCTTAGCCTATTCTGCAAAGAAAGAGAATGAGGGCAAGACCATCGTCGTACTGCTACCCGATACCGGGGAGCGATATCTTTCCACCTGGCTTTTTTCAGACCTCTGATAAGGCTAGGGACCAATACTCTCGAGATTCGAAAGGAAGGCTTATGCCTTCCTTTTGCTGTATAGGAACATAAGTACCGCCATTGCTGTCACAATGATGTAGCCTATGATGCTGATTATGTCAGGATATTCATTGAATATGAAAACGGAAAGCAGGGAGGCAAAGAGTATCTGGGTGTAGTCATACACTGAGATTTCATTGGCAGGAGCATAAGAGTAAGCCTTGGTGATGCTGAACTGCCCTCCTGTGGCACAGATCCCGGCTAGAAGGAGAAATAGGATTTGGGTGCCTTCCATGCTCTGATGGTCAGCTATGACGAAGGGGATTATCGCTAGCGTGGAGAACAGTGAGAAGAAGGCTACGATGACCGGAGCGGGCATCTTCCTATTTCCCAGTTCCCGAATGCAGGTATAGGCTGCCCCTGCACTGATACCTCCCAGGAGACCTATCAAATAAGGAAACAGGTCTGTATTGCTGAAGCTTGGCTTGACAACCAGAGAGGCTCCGAAAAATGCGCCGAAAACCAGTAGTATCTGTACTGGAGTGATTTTCTCCTTGAGAAAGATACGGCTGAAAATGATGACAGAGAAGGGAGCGAGCTTGTTGAGTATTGTGGCATCACTGAGAATGAGGTGGTCCACTGCATAGAAGTTTGCGACAAGGCCGATGGTACCGGCAAGGCCACGTAGGAGCAGGATTGGGAAATCTTCCCTCTTCCAGGTGAAACGGGTTTTCGACCTTCTCAGTATCATGAGGGCTGCGACTAATGCGATGATATTGCGGAACAAGGCCTTCTGCATGCTTGGCAGAGGCCCGGCAAGTTTCACGAAGACCATCATTACAGCGAAGAAGAACCCACTTAACAGTATGTACATCACACCCAATTGCTTGTTTTGCATAGCCAGTATGCTAGCACATAAGGTCAGTCGGTGTCATCGTCGGATAGCCTGATGTGGGTGGGAACATATCTTCCCCAGGGATCTTTCCTCTCTCCCATCACCAGGGAGAACGGGCAGTCTAGGATCGGGCCGAACACATGGTTTACAAACAGTTCTTCACTGCAGGTCACATCATACAAGCCTACCCGTTTCTCACTTTCGCCTGATAGGATCAGTGTCTTGGCCCTGGAGAGCAGAAGAGCCTTCTGCCTCTCATAGCGGACGTCTACCATTGCTTCGGTAAGGGGGTCTGTCAAAAACGCCAATGAGAGGGAGTTCAAATCGTCCTTGCTTGAGGAAAGTGCCAGCAGCTGGACAGCGCCGCTCTCCCAGTCAAGGGCGATCATGGCGTAAGGGGGTTGAGCTTCCCTATACGCCCGGGCTGTGTCTAGCAGCTTGCACTGCAAGGGAAAGGGGAGGCTGTTGAAAACTGCCTGTAGCTTTGCATTTTCACAAAGATAGAGGTCAGCAAACGTATATGGTGCCAGAAACACTTCCCTTGAAGAGGGAAGGCTCGCCAGTACGTTGCCGATGAAGGCCACTTCATCAAGACTCACGTGAACCAGGATCGGATCGACAGAAAAAAGCATGTGGGTATAACGAGCGACAAGCTCTTCCAGCCTTTGGGGGTCCTTGGTATCCCCTAGCATCCGGGTAATCCATAGCGGATACGAAATATCTGTAGTTTCCATGCTCCTTTCGGTTCCCCCTTTCTCCTAGAATACCCCCCAGTAGCTAAAATAGCTATCGGAAATAGTTGTTTTTCTGCAATTCTGTCAGGTGTGACACAAAACTGTCATCACAGCTAAGGGATGGAACTTGTTGTATAAGGAGCGAACACTCTGTACAGTGGATGCATGAAGGATTATACGATAGATCTCCATGCCACGCTGTTTTGTGGCCAGTGCTTTGGGTGGAAGGAAGAGAGCGGGCTGTTCCAGTCGGTCGTTCATGGCTCGCATGTGCAGTTCACTGAAGCGACCTTTTTGTCCGCCATCACCGCCAACAGCAGCCTCGCACACTATTTCGACATGGACGGGCAGTATGAAAAAGCCAATGAGCATCTCTCTGCCCTCGATCCTAAGCTTGGTGCTGCGGTTGGGATGTTTGGAGGGATCCGAATCCTGAACCAGGATCCTTGGGAGGTGCTTGTCTCTTTTATCCTGAGTCAAAACAACAACATAGCCCGTATTAGGAAGATGTACGCAACTCTGGCTGAGACCTACGGTACTTCTCTTGCCGATTTATGGCATGCCTTTCCGACTGCCCGGCAGATGAGCGGGGCCACCGAAGAGGAGCTGCGTACATTGGGTATGGGCTTTAGAGCTCCCTATCTCCTTGATGCCATTTCCAAGCACGCCCTGCTAGAGAGGGTGCCCTCCCTGGATTTTGCCGAGGCGCTCAAGCTACTTATGACCATCAAGGGGGTCGGGCCGAAAGTTGGGCACTGCATCCTGCTGTATGGTTTTCACAGGATGGAGGCTTTCCCCATGGATATCTGGATGCAAAGGGTGATGCTCAACTGGTTTCCCGGTAAGGATCCCACCTACTTTGCACCCTATGCTGGCATTGCCCAACAGTATCTTTTCCATTATGCCAGGACGGAGGGGCTGCAATGAAGAGCTGGGACAAGATGTATAGGACCGCAGAGCTTATCAATCTCAGCCACACTCTTTCTGATGGTGATGTCTCGTATCCTGGGGACCCTCCTACACTGATCAGAGAGTGGGCTACCTTGGAAAAGGATCATTTTCGTCTCAAACAGATAAGCTTTGGGAGTCACAGTTCAACGCATATGGACAGTCCATCACATCTTATACAGGAAGGTAGGAGCCTGGATTCCTACTCCCCCTCAGCCTTTTTTCATGAAGCTTTTGTCCTTGACTGTAGAGGCCTCCTTTCTATCGGAGAAAAAGAGGTGGGAGTGGTCCCCTCGGCTGTTACTGCAGTGCTGTTTCTCACCGGATGGCAGGAGCATTGGAATCAGGAGCGCTATCTTGAAGATCCCCCTCTCCTTACGAAAGGGGCTACCTCCCTACTGTTGGAGCGTGGAGTACGGATGTTTGGGTTCGACAGCCCTTCATGTGATGAACTTAGCAGTGAGAGCCTTCCCATCCATCATCTGATCTTCTCCTACGATGGTCTGATCCTTGAGAATCTCTGTAATCTTGATAGGATTGCAGGAAAAATTGTCTCTTTGGTTGCGCTCCCGATGCTTCTAAGCGAGAGCGACGGCGCCCCAGCCAGGGTCATAGCATCCTCCACTCTTTAAGAGATAGGAAAAACCCCTCATGCAGGGCCTTGAACTGTTTAGGCTTTTCTCCCTTGATGTGATATACTGAACCCAATGGAGGACCTGCATATGGATAACAATACTGTTTTTACGATTGGCAGGCAGTTCGGCAGTGGCGGAAGACAAGTTGGACGCAACCTGGCTGAAGAGCTTGGCATCCCATTTTTTGATAAGGAACTTATAGCTATCAGCGCACAAGACAGCGGCCTCAGTGAAGCGCTGTTTACCAACGCCGATGAGAAGGCGACAAGCAGCATATTCTACTCCTTGGTGATGGGTAACTATCCGATGGCCAGCGGGGCCCTCGGGGTTACGGAGATGCCTCTCAACGATCAGCTGTTCCTGATACAGAGCAAGACGATCAAACGGTTGGCTGAAGAAGGGCCCTGTGTCATCGTTGGTCGATGCTCAGACTACATCTTGCGTGATAAGGAGAATGTCCTGAATGTCTTTATTCATGCAAATCTTGAACGCCGCATTGAGCGTGCAGTGAAGGTATATGAGGTAGCAGAGAACAAGGCAGAGGATACTTGCTTGAAAGCGGACAAGCAGAGGGCCAATTTCTACAACTATTATAGTGACCGCAAGTGGGGCATGTGCAGAACCTATGATCTGAGCCTTGATTCAAGCAAGCTTGGCATTGAGGGTTGCGCTCAGCAAATCATCGCATTCGAAAAGCTTTGGAAAGAGCATAAGGGAAAAGGTATCTGATGCTCTTTGACATACTGGAAAATTTGGAATGGTATTTGAGCCTATATCCCTCCTTGGAGAGGGTTATAGGCATTTTGGACAGAAGTCTTCCTTATCAGGATGAACCGGGCCAGTATCAGGTTGATGGGATTTCCTACGAGGTGCTCTCCTATCCTGGAGGTAGTGACAGCATGATCAAGAGGGCGGATCACACCCAGTTGCACTGTATCCTGGAAGGGGAGGAGCTCTTCTCGCTGGAAGAGCATGAACAACCCAGCGTAGTGATCATGGCAACTGAAGGGCGTTTTATAATCCTGCGCGAAGGTGAGTCCTATAAGAATTCGATGCAGATGGCCAATGATAGGAGTGTGAAGAAGGTAATCTTCTCCCTGTAGCCTGCTCGCCCCTTCTGCCTGAACAATCCGGTGGAAGGGGTTTTGTATTTTTAGCGGGCAGCGATAAAAGCCTGACTATGGTGCTTATGCGACAAAAAAGGTCCCCGGAGGGACCTTTTCTGTCGCTTGAAAAGAGGATCAGTTGTCGATTCCGACCAACTCGATGTCAAAGACAAGCAGTGAGTTTGGAAGGATACTTTCCGTTCCATTGGCTCCATATCCCAAATCAGGGTGGATCCAGGTGCGGACGACACTACCTACATTCATGTTGAGCAGGGCTTCGCTGAAACCGGAAATCACCTGGGTGACAGGGAAGTGTGCAGTCTCTCCGCGATCATAGGAACTCTCGATGAGGGTGCCGTCGATCAACTGGAGCTGGTAGTTGACCTCTACAGTATCCATATCGGTAGGCTTGGGGCCTTCGGCAGCGGTAAGTACCTGGTATTGCAGGCCACTCGCTGTTTCGATGACACCTTCGTTAGCCTTGTTAGATTCAAGGAAAGCCTCAGCATCTACAAGGTTGGTGACAGCCACTTCCTCAAGCCAGAGTGCGTACTTCTCCTCAATAATCTGCTGATACTCGATAAATGCAATCTGCATCTCCTCTTCATTCATCAGGGTCTTGTTGTCACTCGCCAGGTCCAGAGCTCCCTGAGCGTAGAGGTCTCCGTCAATCTCAATGCCTTGGCCGAGCATGTTGTAAGCCAGCAGGTAACCGTAGGTATAGCTGAATTTCTTGGTGATGTCTTCAGGTTTCGGAAGATCGGCTACATCTGCGATATCTGCAAACCCTTCGGAAAAATCCTGGGGAGCAAGCTGTGCTTGCCAGATGGTATTCTGATACTCCTCTATGTTGTCATAGAGCTCTTCAAGGGTGTAATACCCCATCTGATCCTCAGCCATTGATGCTTCGTATCCGTCGAGGGCTCCCTTTACGTAGTAGCCTGTATCGAAGAAGAGTCCCTGTGATGCAAAGGATTGCAGCAACAGGTAGCCATAGGTGTAGCTGAAGCGCTCATGCAGGGAGGCCAGTGAGGTCGCCTCAGCATCGCTGATGTAGACATCCAAGGCTCCGACTGCGACCAGAGGATTGATGTATCTGATGTTGGTTGCTTTATCCATATCGAGGACCACTTCAAGGTAATCTCCGCCGCTCAAGGCTGATACGGGGAAACTGCTCTCTGTTGTCCTGTCGGCCCTGATGGTAAATTGTTGGTTATCGAGGGAACGTACGGTTAAAACGGGTGAAGACCCTTCTTGCACGACATTGAGGATCCTGACAGTTACGCTCTGGGGATCGCTCTCTTTCATTCCGGCGGCAAATAGGGTGGGGACGATGAGGGCCATGGCAAGAAGTGCCACAGTAATCTTTGCAATTTTGCTCTTGTTCATGTTTATTCCTTTATGCAGTCATTGCCTAATTGGCAATATCTCTTCTAATGTACGAGTTCTTTATCCAATCGTCAACAACTGTTTTCAGGGTACTAGTTTTGCATTAAAAACAATAGGTTACAATACAAGGGGTTAGTGATGTTATGCAAAATATGGTGGAACTGGCATATTATTGCCAACGCTCCTAACTCATGATAGGGTGTTTGCGAGTAGGAGACAAACAGATGCCACACATTAGCAAAGCGGATCCGACCAAAGACGATATCAGGCTCCTGTACGAGACAGTACGCATAGCACATCAGGCAAAACTTGAAGGAAGCCACCCTTTCGGAGCGCTCCTTGCTGATAAGGATGGCAATATCCTGCTCGAGCAGGGAAATGCCTATGAGGAGGGAGGACCGGCGATGCACGCGGAGGCTGCACTGATGTTCAAGGCGGGGAAGCTCTATACCCCTCAGTTCCTCTCCGAATGTACCCTCTACAGCTCTGCTGAGCCCTGTGTTATGTGCACCGGGGCGATGTACTGGACCAATGTCAGGCGCCTGGTGTTCGGGATTTCAGAGGCGCAGCTTCTGGATCTCACAGGTAGCGATGAGCAGAACCCCACCTTTGCCCTGCCTTCGCACAAGGTGTTGTCTCATGGTCAGAAGGACATAGAGATAGTCGGCCCTGTAACTGATGAAAAACTTATCAGTGCGATATTGGCTGACCATAAGAGTTTTTGGAACAAATGATGGTTGAATTACCTTATCTGCTTAAGAAAGAGAGTATCTGCCATAGGAAAGATGGTCTTTTGTACATAGGGGACCGCCGCGTATTTCCCTTTGAGAAGCGATTTGAGCCCTGTTCCACAGTAGAGCAGGTCGCCGCTGCCTTGAAAGCAATGGTAACCCAGGGAGGGGGGCCGCTGCAGGTTGCATTCACCACCCTCAGGTTTATCTCTGAAAAGATGCGGCTGGGCCGACTGCCTTACTCCTATGAGGAGCTGAGGAGGTCGGTAGCTCTTCTCATAGGAGCAAGGCCGACCAATACCACCATGAGAAGGGCCATGCTCGCCCTGCTTGAAGAGCTGGCTCCGCTTTTTGCAGATGGAGCCGGTCCTGATGAGTTTGCCTTGAAGGTCGATGAACTGGTGGATGAGCAGGAGCTTTACTATGATGAGACCTATCACCAGATGGGTAGGATTGGAAGCACCCTGATCGAAGATGGTGATGTGATACTCACCACCTGCTTTGCCGAACATACCTTCCTGTTGAGCCTGGCATATGCCAGGGAGGAGGGTAAGGCTCTCTCTGTCCTGGTCAATGAGACCAGGCCGTATCTGCAGGGATCACGCCTGACCTATCCCTGCCTGCAGGAGATGGGCATCCAGGCACACCTCATCACCGATGGTATGGGTGCCCACTATCTTGCTGAAGGGAAGATTACAAAATACATGACAGCCTCTGACCTTGTCTGCATGGATGGGAGCGTGGTCAATAAGGTGGGGACCCTGAGCAATGCAGTCGCCTGCAACTACTATAAGGTGCCGTACTACGCATTCAGCATCTCTCCTGACCCTACAAAACTCTCCTCTTCTGAAATCGTCATGGAGGAGCGTAGTGCTGAAGAGGTCCTGCACTGCCTCTCTCTGCCTACTACCCTTGAGGGTAAGGCCCTCTACCCCTCCTTTGACATTATCGAACCTTCCCTGGTCCATGGGATAGTCACCCCTAAGGGAGTTTTGGCTCCCTCAAGCCTTGCAAGGAGTTTTTCATGAAAGCGATTATCGGAGGAACCGGAGTGGACCGGATTTCACATTTCCACAGTGAGAGCAAAGAGGTCTCAACCCCATATGGTCCGGTGGAACTTTTTGTAGGAAGTGGTGAGCACTCCTCCCTGATTTTTCTTCCCCGTCATGGATCCTCGCACTCTGTCCCCCCTCATCTGATCAACTACAGGGCAAACATTTCAGCTTTGAAGCAACTGGGTGTCGATGAGCTCATCAGCATCTATGCGGTAGGATCCATCAGTGATGCACTGAAGCCCGGGGAGATAGGGACCCTTTCCGACTTTGTAGACCTAAGTGGGGGAGGACGCCTGCATACCTTCTTCACTGGTGAGGAGAGTGGGGTGAAACATGTGGGTATGGATGAGGCTTTCGACAGGGTGCTTACCGCTTCCCTCCATGCTGAGGATCCCTCGCTGAAGAAGGGGGGTGTCTATGTCTGCACCAATGGCCCGCGCCTCGAAACCCCTAGAGAGATTCGAATGTTTGCTTCTCTAGGATTTGATGTGGTGGGTATGACCGCTGCCACAGAAATCGCCCTGGCCCGTGAGGTTGGCATCAGGGTCGCTTCCCTTGCCTACAGCATCAACTGGGCTGCGGGGATTGGAGGGGCCGATGTCGAATTCATCGGGGATGAGGAGATAGGGAGACTGAAGGATAGGATGATAAGCCTTTGCCTGAAGGTCCTGGGGGAGTGAGGAATGGGCGAATTCAAGTATAGTATACGTGAGGCCACAGCCGATGATGCAGAGAATTTGCTTGCCTTTCTGAAGCAGGTGGGAGGCGAGAGTGACAACCTCACCTTTGATGCAAGGGGATTTCCCTTTACCATAGAACAGGAGAGGGAGTATCTTCTGAAGCGTACAAAAACAAACGCCAGCATTACCTTCCTTGCCTTGGAAGGGACGAAGATCATAGGGAGCCTGGGCATCGACACCTCCCCTTTTGAGAGGGTATCCCATCGGGGGGAGATGGGCATCTCCGTACTCAGGGAATACTGGGGCCGGGGAGTGGCTTCAGCCCTGCTGGAGGTGATGTTCTCCTGGATACGAAAGAGTCCTACCGGCTTGAGAAAGATTGACATCTCCGTCAGGAAGGACAATGTACGGGCCATCGCCCTCTACAAGAAGTTCGGCTTCAAGCAGGAGGGCAGGATAGCTCGGTTCCTTATGATCGACAACACCTTCTATGACGGCATCACCATGGGCCTTTTGCTTGATTGCAAAGGGAGGTCTTCCAATGCATAGGGCGTTTTCTGATAGACATAATAGTTCAGCCAGTTGCTGAACAGCAGATTCGCATGTGAGCGCCAGGAGACGGGAGGCATCCGCCCTTCATTGTCTTTAGGATAGTAGTTGGTGGGTTTTTCAGGCATGAGTCCTGCCTTCAGGTCACGCTTGTACTCCCCGTCAAGGGTGAGCGCATCATACTCAGCATGGCCGGTTATGAAGACCTGCCGCTCATCCTTGCTTGCAACCAGATAGACCCCTGCCTCCTCTGAGGTGCTGAGAATCTTCAGCGACCCTACTTGTTGCACGTCTCTTCCATAGACCGTCGTATGGCGGCTGTGAGGGGCGAGGAACGTATCGTCAAAACCTCGTACAAGTGTCTCAGTAGGGGAGACGACGGTATGGTTGAATACACCAGTGAGCTTCTTTTGTAACGGATGCTTCCGTATCTTGTAGTAGTGGTAGAGGGCTGCCTGAGCCCCCCAACATACGAAGAGGGATGAGTAGACGTTCTTCTCTGCCCAGTCGAAGATGCCTGTCAATTCATCCCAGTATTGCACCTCCTCAAAATGCAACTTCTCCACAGGGGATCCCGTTACGATCAGAGCATCGAACTTCTGCTCCTTAATATCATCAAAGTGCTGATAAAAGCTCTTCAGATAGGATACCTTGGTGTTTTTGGGTTGATAGCTTGCCGTGCTGAGAAAAGTTACTTCGACCTGCAGGGGGGTATTCCCCAACAGCCTGATGAACTGGGTCTCGGTCACAGTCTTCTGCGGCATGAGATTGAGGATTACCACTTGTAGCGGCCTGATGTCCTGGGAGGCTGCGCGGTCCTTGTTCATGTAGAAGATGTTCTCCTGCTGAAGGGTCTCTTCAGCAGGAAGTCCTGTCTGTATGGTTACTGGCATGGTGGTACTCCTTAGATGGCCTCAAGAGCCTGGGCGAGGTCCTCTAGAAGGTCTTCGACGTGCTCTGTTCCAATCGACAGGCGGATGGTAGCCTCTCCGATGCCCTGCTGTTTCAACTCTTCGGAGTTGAGCTGGGAGTGGGTGGTGCTCGCAGGGTGAATGACCAGTGATTTCACATCAGCCACGTTTGCCAGCAGCGAGAAGAGCTTGAGGTTGTCTATGAATTTTTTAGCTTCCTTCTCACCCCCTTTTACATCAAAGGTGAAGATTGAAGCGGCCCCGCGAGGGAAATACTTGGTGTAGAGATCATGATAGGGGCTTTCGGCAAGGCTAGGGTGCCTGACGATCTTGACTTTGGGATGGTTGGCGAGGAAAGGGACTATCTGCAGTGTGTTGTAGTTGTGCCTCTCCACCCTCAACGAGAGGGTCTCCAAGCCTTGAAGGAACAGGAAGGCGTGGAACGGGGCTAGGGTTGCTCCAATATCACGAAGCAGTACCGCCCTGGCCATAGTGATCCAGGCAGCTTTTCCAGCCGCTTTGGTAAAGCTGACCCCATGGTAGCTTTCGTTGGGCTCGGTGAGGGAGGGGAATTTACCGCTTGCGTCCCAATCAAAGGCGCCGCTGTCTATGATGACCCCTCCGATGGCGGTGCCGTGGCCACCGATGAATTTGCTTGCAGAGTGTACGACTATATCAGCCCCATACTCGAAAGGCCTGCAGAGGAAGGGTGTGGCGAAGGTATTATCCACTACCAGCGGTATCTTATGGGCATGGGCTATGTCTGCTATCTTTCGGATATCCAATAGTGTTGCATTGGGGTTCCCTATGGTCTCAACGAACAGAGCCTTGGTGTTTTCCCTGATCGCCTTCTCAAAATTGGAAGGGTCATCCCCATCTACAAACGTTGCAGTGATGCCGTAGCGGGGCAGGGTATGGGCAAGCAGGTTGTAGCTTCCTCCGTAGATGGTCTTTGCACTGAC
>DUPO01000225.1 GCA_012838275.1 Spirochaetales bacterium | reverse complement strand
ACCTTATTACCCCGAGGATTACTTCAAACAACTTTACCTTGAAAAGTCATAACGAACAATTCTCCGGGCTTGTTAGCTTTTTTGGTTTTAATAAAACAGAGTGGGCAGATATCTTCTCTGTTTCGCGACCAACTATATACGGATGGCTAAAGAATGAGATTAGGCCCAGTGGTGAGAATGCAAGCAAGATAAGTCGGTTGTATAGCCTGTTTAATGCCATTCCTGACCGACAAGAAGGAGATAGGCTTTACGCGCGATATCTGCATCACCATATCAGTGCATGCAATTGTTCATTGTATGAGATATTCAAATCAGGAGTATCGGCAGAATATGAGATATCTGATCTGCTGGAGATTCTCTCATCACTGTTGAAAAGATCCCGGCAAAAAGCCAAAGAGCTTGATGAGCTGGAAGATAATTGCAATCCTTCTGAAACCACCTTTGACCACAACATGAGTAGTCTTTTTAGCTGAAGGGATGGTCGAGCATGTATGAAACCTCTTGGTAACCCTTGCTCCCAGATACTTGCCTCGCTTTTGAGCGAAGCAAGCTAACGTATCAGGGAATATGATCCAACCTCCTTTGGGAAAGCAAAGGAGGTTGGATACATTGTTTCAATTCACCTGCTAATAGCGGACAGGTTTTCCTGTCCTCCCTGAGACATACATCCCTTCTATTAGCTTGACTGTCTCCATCCCCTCTTCGCCGGAAGAGCTGGGGGTGGTGTCGTTCAGTATGGCTTGTGTGAAGTCCTCAAGCTGAAGTCGGAAGAAGTGACCTACAGGATCGATAGTCTTGAAGAAAGCAAAATCCTCCATTTTCCATACATCGAGCATTCCCTGTTCCCCTTCAACGGTCCATAGGTCATTGTAAGGGGGCTCTGTGACCCCGGTTGTGCCTGCTATGAACATTGCCCCTCCATCGGTCTGCACCCCTGCGGAGTAGGCATTCGAGCCATGGACGTGGACCTTTGCAAAGATCCCGGGTTTCTGGGAGTTGGATACCAGGATGGAAGCTATCGCCCCACTAGCAAACCGTACGGTTCCGACTGCGGTATCTTCCACTTCGATGTAGGGATGATTTATATTGTCCCACTGTGCATACACCTCTTTGACAGGTCCCAGGAACCAGTGCAGAAGGTCGAGTTGGTGGGGAGCCTGGTTGATCAGCACACCACCACCTTCCTTGTCCCATTTTCCTCTCCACGGGTCGCTGTTGTAGTACTTCTCGTCTCTCCAGCCAAGCATGGTGATCTGACCGATCATAGGTTTTCCCAGCTTTCCGTCTTCAATCGCTTCATGTATTCTCTGTGATGAAGGGAACCAGCGTCTCTGGCTTATGACCGCGAGCTTCTTCTTTTCCTGTTTCGCACAGTCAATCATCTCCTGGCAGTCAGCCACAGTTACGGCCATGGGCTTTTCAACCAGGACGTGGGCTCCTCCCTTTAGCGCTTCAAGGGTGTTTTCCTTGTGTGCGGGGTGTGGGGTAGTGATGACTACAGCATCAACTTTGGCCTCTGCGATCATCTTTTGCATGTCGGTGAAAGGGAGGATCTCCCACTTTTTTGCGAAGATTTCCGCTTTCTCTTTATTTCGGCCCCAGACAGCTACCAACTCGCTGTCCTTTGCTTCCTTGATCGCTTTGGCATGCACATGTGCGATTTTTCCATATCCAATGATTGCGTAACGTACCATAGTGTTTTCCTTTATTAGGGGAGTAGGACTACCTTCAGAAGGTTGTCCTCTCTGTTATAGAGCTTGTCAAACCAGATTTGCCCCTCACTAAGAGGTGCTTTCTTGCTGATAAGATCATCAACGACCAATTTGCCTGAAGCCATAAGCTTGAGCACCGCAGGGTACTCCCCGCTGATGGCGCAGCTGCCTTGCATGCGTATCTGGCGGGTGACTATTTTCTGCAAGGGAAGTTCCACTCTAGGGCTCACATTACCTACGAGCACCACAGTGCCCCCTTTCTTCACAACGTCGAGGGCAGTGTTGATAGGAGCACTCGCCCCCACGGCTTCATAGACTTTGTCCAGCATCGCATTGCCGGTCAGGTCCGCTATCTTTTGCACCAGGTCCGGATCCCTGGGATCGAAGGCATGGTCAGCGCCACTTGTAAGGGCCTTAAGCCGCCTCTCCTTGTCAGTCTCGAATGCTATGATCAGTCCGCTTGTAATCGGGCGCAGAAGTTTGAGAATGAGCAGACCTATCAGGCCGGTCCCCACTACCGCGACATCCTCTCCCAGAAGGGGAGGTGCCAGGGAGATTGCATGGGCTGCGACTCCTGCAGGTTCGGCCATCGCCGCCTGTGCATAGTCCAATCCCTCAGGTAGCTTGAATAGGATCCTCTCCTCGATGATGGCATACTCTGCAAAGATTCCGTCCTGCTTGTACTCATCGCAGCTTACTCCCATGACCTTGCGGTCATCGCAGAGGTTCACCTTCCCTTGCCGGCAGTAAGGGCAGGTGCCACACCAGATGGTGGAGTCGAAAGTGACCCGGTCACCCTTGGTAAAGTTTTTCACCAGGGAGCCTACCTCCTCCACGATCCCGCTTGCCTCATGGCCCATGATGATGGGAGGCTGGCGTCTGCCTGTTGATCCGTCAAAGCCATGGACATCGCTGCCGCAGATGGCCGCAGCCTTGATTCGTACCAGCACCTCAGTAGGAGAGGTGATTTCTGGAGTAGGTACGTCCATAAACTCGAGTTTCTTGTATTCGGTCATTACCAGTGCTTTCATAGTTACCTCTGTATCCTTGCACTCGATCCTTGGGCAAGGGCTTCCACTTGTGGCAGGGTCGCCATGGTGGTGTCTCCTGGATAGGAGGTGAGTAAGGCACCATGTGCCCACCCGAGGCGCAAACTCTCTTCAGGTGATTTTCCAGCAAGCAATCCATAAATCAACCCGCTGGCGAATCCATCCCCGCCACCCACACGGTCGTAGATATCAAGGGAACAGGTCGGTGCCTGGTAGCCCTTGCCGTCATACCAGAGAACGGCACTCCAGTCATGGCGGTTGGTCGAATGGACCTCACGCATCGTGGTGGCCACTGCCTTGACGTTGGGGAACCGCTTTGAAACGGTAGCCTGCATGGCAAAGAAAGAGGCAGGGTCGAGCTTGCCATGGGTGGCAACCTCGGGCCCTTTGAGCCCCAGACCCATCTGCAGGTCCTCCTCATTACCTACCAGCACATCGACGTGTTCGACTATCGAGGAGAGGACTTTCTGGGCCACTTCTTGGGGAACTTCTCCTTTCTTGGCGATTGAACTCCAAAGCTTTTCGCGATAATTCAGGTCGAAGGAAACGATCGCTCCGGCTTTTTTAGCCTTCTTCATCGCCTCTATGATGAGTTTGGGGTTGTTTTCCGATAAGGCCGCGAAAATGCCTCCCGAGTGGAACCAACGTACTTTTTTGGCGAATATGGAATCCCAGTCGAAACTCTTCTCATCCAGGAGGGCGGCCGCCTCGTTGCTCCGGTTGTAGAATACCACCGGGGCCCTGAGGCCCTGGCCGCGGTCGCTGTAGACATTGGCCATGTTGGGCCCGCGCACCCCGTCATGGGGGAAGTGCTTGTAGATTCCCGTGACACCCATCCGTCTGACTTCGCTCTCGATCTTCAGCCCAAGAGGGTAGTCGACCATAGCCGAGACGACCGCTGTTTTCTGTCCGAAGGCACGGCTGAGGTTTGCCGCCACATTGAACTCGCCTCCTGAAACATGGAGGTCGAGACTCTGTGCGTATTCAAAGGGGACTACTCCCGGGTCGAATCGTACGATCAGAGCCCCGAGGGAGATAAGGTCAAATCCATCATTGTTCTTGGGAAGTACTTGTAAGCTTGCCATGTAATCGCTCCTAATGTTAAATGCTGTACGTTGTCGATGAGGTATCTCCGCCACGACCGGTCCAGTTGGTGTGGAAAAATTCCCCTCTCCCTTTATCTGTCCTCTCATAGGTATGGGCACCGAAATAGTCCCGCTGGGCCTGCAACAGGTTGGCAGGAAGACGTTCGGTACTGTAGCTGTCAAACCAGGAGAGGGCTGCAGAGAGGGATGGTGTGGGGATGCCGTTGAGGGCAGAGGTCGCAACCACACTGCGCAGGCTCTGTTGGCTTGCATTGAGGATATCCACGAAATAGGGGTCCATGATGAGGTTGTCCAAGTCGCCCTTTTTTTGGAACGCTTGGCTTATCTTGTCCAGGAATGCAGACCTGATGATGCATCCGCCTCTCCACATAAGTGCAATGCTGCCCAGGTCCAGATCCCAGTTGTTGGTCGCTCCAACACTTTTTATCAGGGAGAAGCCTTGGGCGTAGGAGATGATCTTTGCAGCATAGAGGGCCTTGCCCAGCTCATCAACAAAGGCTTTTTTATCATGGGTAAGTTCAACTGCCTTGCGGGTGAAAACCTTGCTTGCGGCAATTCGCTCCTCTTTCTGGCTGCTTACACTCCGGGCAAAGACCGACTCAACGATCAGGGTGAGGGGTATGCCAGCGTGGAGTGCTGAGATTCCTGTCCATTTTCCTGTGCCCTTCTGTCCGGCTGTATCGAGGATGAAGTCTACCAGATGGTTCCCATCCTTGTCCTTATACCCAAGGATATCTGCGGTTATCTCAATAAGGTAGGAGTCAAGGTCGCCCTTGTTCCATGTGGAGAATACCTCTTGCATCTCACTGTTGCTCAAACCCAGATATCTGTGCATGAGGTCATATATCTCACAAATGAGCTGCATATCGCCATACTCAATGCCATTGTGGACCATTTTTACAAAGTGTCCGGCTCCCCCGGGCCCTATCCAGTCACAGCAGGGTTTCCCATCGACATGTGCTGATATTGCCTGGAACATCTCCTTGATGGCAGGCCATGCCTTCTTCGATCCTCCGGGCATGATCGAAGGCCCCAGCAGGGCTCCCTCCTCGCCGCCGGAGACTCCGGTACCGACATAGAGCAGGCCTTTGCTCTCTACCAATTCCATCCTGCGCTGGGAATCCTCATAGTTGGAGTTCCCTCCGTCGATGATGATATCACCCTTGTCCAGGAGGGGAATGAGAGTCTCGATAGTGTCATCGACAGGCTTGCCGGCCTTGACCATCATCATGACCTTGCGGGGTGTTTCCAGGGAGGAGACAAGTTCCTTCAGGCTGTAAGTGCCCACAATATCCTTCCCCTTGGCCCGTCCTTCCATGAAGGAGTCGACCTTGGAGGTGCTTCTGTTATATACGGCGACGCTGTAGCCTTTGCTTTCGAGATTGAGAACCAGGTTCTCTCCCATTACGGCAAGACCGATCAAGCCTATAGATTTTTTCATATACTAATTTCTCCTCGATTCAGATACGTCTCTTTGCGATGACATTCCTCATCTTATTCAGATTTTCGACTCCCATATTTTTCATTCGCTCCAGTACTTCTACGTAGAGGATGTCGATTATGGTCAATGATACTATTCGTGCGGAAAAGGACTCGGAAACCAGCGGACTCGTACCGGTAGTGATGTGCAGGATATTTTCAGCCATCTTTGCCAAAGGGGAGCGGCTGTTGCTTGTCAGCACTGCTATAGGGCAGTTGTTATTCCTGAACTCCTCGGCGATGGCAAGGGTGTCGAATCCCGATCCTGTATGAGAAATGATCAGGGCGACGTCGTCCTCTGATGACTGGGAGGCCAGCATCAGCTGCATATGGAAATCTGCCGCATACTGACAGTTCAAGCCTGTGCGTATGAGCTTGTGATAAGCATCAAGTGCAAGGATGTTCGAACCCCCCAAACCCATGAGGTAGATGTTTCTTGCCTCGGAAAACTGTTTGCCTACCTGCTGAAGGGCAGCGCGGTTAATGGTTTTATAGGTTTGGTTAAGTGTGTCCTGCGCATTTTTGAACACCGTGTCGATAGGGTCTTCAAGCTCGGAGACCCCTATCTCAAACACCTGTTCATTGGAGGGGATAGTCTCCCGCGCCAATGCGATTCTGAAACGCTGGTATCCGGTATAGCCAAGCTTTCGTGCGAAACGAACCATGGTAGACTCGCTGATCCCAATCCTCTCGGCAAGTTCCTCGATGCTGGGGTTAACCGACTCTTTGGGGTGTTCCAATATGAAATCGGCAATCTTTTTCTCTTTGACGCTCAAGTTTGCATACTTGCTCTTTATGGTATAGATTGCGCTGACTTCGTTCATCTTTCCTCCATGTCCTTTTAATCAGTATAGTATGAAAGAAATATTCATGCAATTAAAAAATATATTCATTTTAACATTTACATATGCCAAAAAGGAGGTATAATGAGATAAAAGGACATTCAAATTCAAAAGGAGAATGAATAATGAAAACAAAGAACATGTTCGTCGTGCTTCTAGTGTTACTCTGTCTGACAGTATCCGTCTTTGCACAGGGAACCGCTGAGCAGGCCAAACCGGAAATTCGCGTTCTGCTGGCAAACCACCCCTATGGTGAGTTGCTCAAGACAAAGATTCCTGAGTTCGAAGCTCAGACCGGTATCAAGGTTAACTATGAGAGTCTGCAGGAAAGCCAGCTTACCAACAAGCTGACCACCGAGTTTGCAACCAACTCCTCAACCGTCGATGTATTCATGACCCGTCCTCTTCAGGAAGGTCTGATGTTTATCAAGAACGGCTGGTACAAGGGCTTGGATAAATACGATTTCAACGACTATCCTAGTAACTCTGTAGACATCGGACGCAAAGATGGTGTTGCTTACATCGTCCCACTCGTAACCGAATGGCAGGTACTCTATTACAGGAAAGACCTCCTGAAGAAGGCCGGTCTCACTGTTCCTACCACTTTTGCAGAGCTTGAAGCTGCTGCAAAAGCCATGAATAAGGATGGCGTTGCCGGATTTGCATCCCGTGGTAAGGGCGCTGCTGCTGTAACCCAGCTTTCCAGCTTTGTCTATAACTACGGCGGAAGGTATCTCGATGGCGGCAAGGCTGTATTCGATAGCCCTGAAGCTCTCGAAGCTACCCGATTCTACGGCAAGTTGCTTGGTAACTACGGCCCTCAGGGCGTAACCAGCATGTCTTGGGAGAATATCATGCCCGTATTCCAGGCTGGTAAGGCTGCAATGTGGACTGACGCCTCTGTCTTCTACGGCCAGATAGTCGACCCTTCCAAAACCCAGATTCCTGCTTCGGATATCGGTATCGCACAGCTTCCTCGCGGTCCTAAGGATGATTCCCCCTTTATCGTAGTCTCTTGGGGTATGGCGATGTCCGCCAAGACCAAGAATCAGGATGCCGCACAGAAGTTCCTCGATTGGGCAACCAGTAAGGAACTTGCCAAGGAAGGCATGCTCACCAACATCACCATGGCCCGTGATTCGGCTTGGGCTGACAAGGAAGTCCGTGCTATCATGAACCCTGGTCTTGTTGAGACTCAGGCCCATGCAGCAAAGAACGGCTATCCGTTTGACCGTCCTTTCATGAGTTCTGTCGGACAGGCCAGAGACTTGATCGGTGAAGTCATCATCGAGTCCATCAATACCAAGGGAACTTCCACAAAGCTTCCTGCTCTTGCTGCCGAGAAGGCCAAGGCTGTTGATGACCTGCTGAAGGCTGACGATGAGTACGGTAAGCTCTAAACCGCAACTGAGTATTTGTGGCCGACCGAGCTCTTCGGTCGGCCACTCCTGCCTACAAGGAGTTTTCCATGATTCGACAAAGTTTTTTTGAGAGAAACCTAAGATATCTATTTCCTCTGCCTGCTCTGATATTCGTAGTGGTTCTCATGGTGTTTCCTGTCTGCTATACCTTTTTCCTAAGTTTTACCGATTGGTCACTCACTAGTGGAAAGCCATTGAATGTTGTCGGGTTGAAAAGTTATTTTGACGTCCTCAAGGAACCAAGGTTTCTTGAAGCCTTGGGCAGGACTTTCTACTTCACCTTTGGTGCCGTCATCGTTGAGATGATACTGGGAATAACCATAGCACTCATCCTCAATCGTGCCTTTGCAGGCAAGGGAGTGGTTAAGACGCTCTTGCTGCTTCCTCTGGTGGCCACACCTGTTGCCATTGGTATCGTATGGAACCTGTTTTATGACCCTACCATCGGAATCCTCAACTATGTGCTTAGTGTCATGGGACTTCCGCAAAGCGGATGGGTATCTGAAACCAAGAGCGTGATGCCCTCCCTGATACTTGTGGATATCTGGCAGTGGACACCGATGATCACCATCATTGTTCTGGCTGGCCTTGCAGGCCTTTCCAGCGAACCGTATGAATCAGCAAAGGTCGATGGGGCAAATGCGCGTCAGGTACTCTTTAAGATTACCCTGCCGATGCTCATGCCTACTATCCTTACAGCTGTTATCCTTCGTGCTATTGATGCACTGAAGACCTACGACATCATCTATGCAATGACAGGCGGGGGACCGGGCTACTCTTCGGAAAACCTGAATATCCTCGCTTTCAAATACAGCTTTGAATATTTTAGGATGGGACAGAGTGCAGTCATGCTGGTCTTCCTGTTCATCGTAGTCATGGGCTTCAGTCTCGGCGTCATGCGTTTGCGCCGCGCCTTTGAACTGTAGGGGGGGGAGTATGAAACAGTCAGTGCTAACAAAAGTACTCTTCTACCTGATGCTTGTCCTCATCATTATCCCCATCCTCTTTCCCTTTGTCTGGATGCTGATGAGCTCTTTCAAGACCCAGGTCGATATTATCTCCTGGCCGCCTAAGTTTGTATTTACCCCTGTGATGCAAAACTACAATAGGGTATTCGTCGAGCAGAACTTTTTGCGCTATATGAAGAACTCTGTCATTGTCTCAGTCGTGAGTGTGGTGTTCTCCCTGATCCTAGGACTTCCGGCAGCCTATACGATAGCCCGTTACAAGCAGCAAAAGCTTTCGATGTTCATCCTTATAGCACGCCTGATGCCGGGAATCTCTTTTTTGATGCCTTGGTACATCGTGTTTTCACGCCTACATCTGATGGACTCCTATGTTGCGCTCATCCTATCGCATATGCTCATTTGTCTGCCTCTGGTTGTCTGGGTCATGGCCCCTTACTTCGATTCTGTCCCACGCGAACTCGAAGAAGCGGCAATGGTCGACGGGCTTACCCAACAAAAGGCTTTCTTTTTTATACTGATTCCCCTCTCAGGACCTGGAGTTGTCACGGCTACCACCTTAAGTTTCATCTTCAGCTGGAACAACTTCATGTTCAGCCAGGTGCTGAGCCAGCAAAAGACACGAACGTTGCCCATCGCAGTCTACAATTTTCTCTCCTACGTAGAGGTTGATTGGGGTGCGGTCATGGCTGCTGCTGTTGTAATCATGGCTCCTGCGATCCTGTTGACGATGTTCTTCCAGAAGTATGTGGTCAAGGGTCTCACAATGGGAGCGGTGAAAGGATAATCCTGCTGTTACCGCTTTTTGATCCCCCTCTGTGAAGGGGGATTTTTT
>DUPO01000224.1 GCA_012838275.1 Spirochaetales bacterium | reverse complement strand
TGACGGGTCATGGCAACACGGGCTGCTTCAATCTGACGGTTGGTAATCCACTTCGGCTCAAGAGCCAACAAGCCAAATTCACCAAACGCGATTGTATTACCGCGATGTGCTACACCATCAGTGGTTCCACGCTGCCTTTTCCTATACTTTACTCTCTTTGGACTAAGCATGGCCTACTAACTCCTTGTCTCGACGCCTTCGGATTTGGTAGGTTTCCTTACCAGACCACCGGCATCTTCTTTGACTGAACGGTCATAGATCTCACCATTGAAAACCCATACCTTGACACCAATGGCACCAAAGGAGGTGTTTGCAGTAGTGAACCCATAATCAATATCACTGCGAAGGGTATGGAGAGGCACTCGGCCGTCCTTCATCCACTCGGAGCGAGCAATTTCAGCACCACCGATACGACCAGAACATCTGATTTTAACACCCTGAGCACCGCTCTGCATTGCCTTTGACACTGCCATCTTCATAGCCCTGCGGAAAGAACCGCGAGACACAAGCTGCTTGGCAACATTCGAGGCGATAAGCTGAGCATCAGCATCGGGTTTCTTGATCTCTTTGATCTTGATCTGTATCTTTTTGTTGGTCAGCTTCTGGAGTCTAGTCCCAAGCTTCTCAACATTCGCGCCCTTGCTTCCAATAATGATACCAGGGCGACTGGTTGTAATCACGATAGTAATGCGCTGTGGCTTCCGGATGATTTCAACATCAGAGATCTCAGCACCTTGGACCTCAGGGCATTCAACCAGGGCTTTTCTCAGCTTCAGGTCTTCATGCAGTGTGTCCGCATACTCTCGTGGATCGACGTACCACTTTGATTTCCAGGTCTTGTTGATTCCAAGACGAAGTCCAATCGGATTTACTTTCTGGCCCATTTATTTCCTCACGCTTGCTTTTTCGTCAACGACGACGGTAATATGTGACATCCTCTTGAGGAGAATATCCCGTCTCCCATGGGATCTCGGCCAGACTCTTTTGAGCCTCGGACCCTCGTTAACTTGCAATTCCTTGATCACAAGGTTCTCTTCATCGAGCTTCTTGTTCTGATCAAGTGCATTTGCACAAGCGGATTGCAAAACCTTGAGGATCAAGCCAGAACCTTTCTGGGGCATGGCCTCGAGGATAGCAAAAGCTTCCGCACAAGACTTATTCCGAACAAGATTAGCTACGGGGCGAACCTTTGAAGGTGATACCATCAGATACTTTGCAGTTGCTGAATAACCTTTTTTATCTTCCATCATTGTACCCATCTCGTTTAGCCGACCTTCTTGTCGGAAGCGGTATGACCGCGGAAAATTCTGGTTGGGGAGAACTCACCGAGCTTATGCCCGACCAGGTTTTCAGTCACAAATACAGGAATCCATGTCTTTCCGTTATACACAGAAATAGTGAACCCTACCATTTCAGGGATGATCGTGGAACTACGGGAATAAGTCTTGATCATCTGCTTTTGATTAGTCTTGAGAGACTCCTGAATCCTCTTATAAAGTTTTTTCTCAATAAAAGGACCTTTCTTGATTGATCTAGCCACTTTCTTCTCCTACTTCCGTTTCTTTACGATAAATGCACTGGAAGGCTTTTTCTTGGAACGGGTCTTTCCACCCTTAGTCGGCTTACCCCAGGGGGTAACAGGGTTACGTCCAGCTGCAGTCTTACCTTCACCACCACCATGAGGGTGATCGACAGGGTTCATTGCAACACCACGTACCTTAGGCCTTCTTCCAAGGTGGCGACTTGCACCAGCCTTACCAAGAGTCACATTCATATGATCTCCATTGCCAAGCACCCCAAGGGTAGCGTAGCACTCACCAAACACCATTCTCGCTTCACCGGAAGGAAGACGAAGAGTGACATAATCACCTTCTTTGGCAACCACCGTAGCCCCGAGACCAGCAGAGCGGACAAGCTGCCCGCCACGGCCAAGGGTAAGCTCAACATTGTGTACGACCAATCCAAGAGGAACGTTCTTCAAAGGAAGAGCATTACCACTTGCAATGGGTACTTCTGGACCAGAAATTACTGTGGTACCAACGGTCAAGCCCTTAGGAGCGATCATGTAGCGCTTCTCTCCATCGGCATAAAATACCAATGCGATGTTAGCACTGCGGTTCGGATCGTATTCAATGGTTTTGACAATGCCAGGAATACCATATT
>DUPO01000223.1 GCA_012838275.1 Spirochaetales bacterium | reverse complement strand
GGATAGTGTTCGCTTATAAGAGAGAGCAAGGTCTGCTTGCCTCCAGGATTGTCCTTCAAAGGGACAGTCGGCAAGGTTGCCTGCTTGTCCACCACAAGAAAAGAGGGATCCTCATGGACCACCTGCAACTTCAAAACATCTTTCATATACCCCAATGATACCAAAAATATCGGCAGGGGGCACTATGTTTTGGCAGAACTTTTCAAAAACACCCCCTGGCAATATCCCAGCAGGCATCATACACCCTCCTCACAAGAATCCTTTGCAATAACTCTTTCCTCATGTATACTTGGCATATGCAAGAGATTCCCATCAACACAGACACTTCTCCCAATGTCATATTGGAGCTGATCTACCGCCTCAAGGTAAAGGACGTCATGACCACCGACGTGGTAACTGCCACCAAGGAGACTTCCCTGCGGGAAATCCAGTACATCATGCGTGAAAAGCAGATAACAGGCCTTCCCATCGTGATGGGAAAGAGGCTGGTCGGCATTGTCAGTATGGATGACATCATCCAGGCCTTGGACAAGGGCTACATCAATGAGAAGGCCCAGGACCACATGACACGCAACCTCATAGTGCTGGAGGACGACATGCCCGTCTCCTTCGCCATAAACTACTTTGACCGCTTCTCCTACCACCGATTCCCGGTCCTGAACAAGCACAAGGAACTGGTCGGTATGATAACAAACCGGGATATCACCAGCACCCTGCTCATTGAGATCAACCGCGAGATCGAGGAACTGGAGAAGCGCACCAGCACCTCCAGCATGAGCGATGAGATGCATGGGGAGATCCACACCTATGCAATCATGAAGAATGACTTTGAGAATGCCGGCTTTGCCAGCACCGAGATAAAGAAACGACTCAAGAAAGCCGGGGTTGTTCCGCACATCATCCGCAGGGTAGCCATAACAAGTTACGAACTGGAGATGAATCTGGTTGTCCACTCCGATGGCGGTGAGCTCATCGCCGAGTACACCCCCGACAGCATACAGATTACAGCCAGGGACAACGGGCCGGGAATTCCGAATGTCGAGGAAGCGATGACAGCAGGCTGGTCGACTGCCAGCGAGTGGATCAGGTCATTGGGATTTGGTGCCGGCATGGGGCTGCCCAACGTCAAGTCTGTTGTCGATGATTTTAAGATAGAGAGTGACTTCAATGGAACGACCGTAGTTTGCAGCATCAAGCTGCAAGCCGATGAGGAGAAATAGCATGCAAGTAAAGGATTTGGCCACCTTGGAGGGCTTTGTCACCCAGACCATGGAAAATGGCGAAGCGAGCATCACCGATGCATATACAGGAGACCTCTTAAGCGATGTAATGGGCAATGCACCATCCGAGAGTGTGCTCATCACCATCCAGGCCCACAAGAACACCGTGGCTGTCGCTTCTCTTGCCGGTATCGAGGCCATAGTGATCTGTAACAAACGTTCGACTCCCCCGGACATGCTGCAGGCGGCCAAGGAAGAGTGTGTGGCGATCTTCACCTTTGAAGGGACACAGTTTGAAGCAAGCTGCATGATCGCCACTCTCTTGGGAAAGGTTGATGCTTGTAAAGGTTGACCTGCATAACCACTCCTGTCTCTCCCCATGTGGAAGCGACGACCTCACCCCTGCCCTGCTGGCCGTAGAGGCTATGGAACAGGGCATCGGGATACTCGCCCTCTCCGACCACAACAGTGCTCGCAACCTGCCCGCCTTCAAGCAGGCGTGCGAGCTCTGCTCGGTCATGGCCATGTTTGGCGTTGAGGTGACCACCGTAGAAGAGGTTCACGTCCTGACCCTATTTGAAAAACTTGAAGATGCAATGCAATTCGGCACCTTCATCGAATTCCTCCTGCCTCCCATCAAGAACGATCCCCGTCTCTTCGGAAACCAGCTGGTGGTCAACCTGGAAGGAGAGATTGTCGAAACGGTGGACAAGCTGCTCATCAGCACCAGCGGCATCAGCTTCAGCGACGTCGTTGAAGAGGCGCTCAGCCGTGACGCCCTGGTCATCCCTGCCCATATAGACCGATCGGCAAACAGCGTCCTCACCAACCTTGGCTTTCTGCCCGACCTTCCCTATTCAGCCCTTGAAGCCATCAGGATTCCTGTTAGGGCCGAGACCTATAACAAGACAATACTCACCGCCAGTGATGCCCACAGACTGGAGGAAGTCGGATGCCGATCCTGCTATCTTGAGCTTGAGGAGATCTCCTTTGAAGCCCTCAAAGCCGGACTTTCCCGCGGACTTGTGACCTACAAAGCATAACTTCTACAAACTTATCCTTCCCAACCTACGTCATATCAGCCATTTCAAAAGCTCTATGACTCCTGTCACTGCGCCTCTTCGCCATAAGCACAAAAACATACAATCCACAACCAAGCATCTCAGTATGCATTTTTGTTCTGTCACAAGCATCTTTTTAGGCAACTTAAACAACAACATATAACATGTATAACTATGTGACATGCTATAAGTTACATACAACATCTTCTAACATGTGACATTCTATAAGTTTCTACTATATAATGACTTAGCTAATATTTCTATTGACTTCTTCTTACATCTACAGCATATTATTTATGTACGAAGCAACAAAGGAAGCAAGGAAATGAAGAAGTTAGTAATAACAATAGCACTACTCATTCTCATGGCAATGGCCGCTTCATCACTGTTTGCTGCAAATGCTAATCAGACAGCAGTCTTGAGACTGACAGCCTATATACCTGAGAAAACTACCTTTACAACATTCGATGACATGTTCGTCGTAGATTCGAACGCCTACAACTTCACCTATTCAGTGACGGAAGAGGCCAGGACAAAGGTGCTTCTCGTAATTGCCAATTAAAAAATAAGCGGGTCCGGACAGACAAGCTTGCAATATGGGGATCAGTGAAATTGGGAAATATCACTGATCCCTACTTTTTTCCAACCCAGCCGAGACTCTCCCCTCCACTTCAAAGAGAACATGCAGGCATGAAAAACGGCTGTCCAGGCAGACAGCCGTCATTACGTACATTCGATCTTCAGCGTAGAAGTTTAGTTGTTGTTGGACCTTCCGAATATCCTCAGCAAAAACAGGAAGATATTCAAAAAGTTAAGATAGAGGGAAAGAGCTCCGATGATACTCATCTTGGTGAAGGTATCCTCATCCATGGAAGATCCGTACTGGTCGTTCATCCTTACGATCCTCTGTGTGTCATAGGCAGTGAGACCCAGGAAGATGCCGACGCCCAAAAAGCTGAGGATGTAATCGAAACCGGATGAGCGGAAGAGGAAGTTTACCAGCGATGCTATGATCAGGCCCCAGAGCGCCATGCTCAAATAGTAGCCCATACCGGAAAGGTCCCGTTTTGTTCCCATCGCATAGATACTCATACCGGCAAACATCAGGGCCGTTGTCAAAAAGGTCTTGTAGATCAAAGCTCCCGTATAGACGGTGAAGATAGTGCTCAGCATCACCCCCGTAAGGGCGGAATATGCGAGGAATGCCCCTATCGCACTGCTCTGGCTCATCTGTTCAAGTCTTGAACTCAAATAAAAGACCAAAGCGAACTCTCCGATGACGACCAGCAAAAGTCCCATGCCATTGCCGATAAGGGCACGCATGAGAGATGGGTTGCTTGCAAGGAAAAAGGCAACCACGCCTGTGACCCCCAGCCCTGCAGACATCCAAAGATACACACTCTTAACTATACTTCTTTCCCGTGCCACAACATTGTTCAGCACGGTCTGTTTGTTTTGCGCCATTTGCAAACCTCCTACGTTACCTAATAATGTCTGCATTTTCCACCCAATAGTCAACTGTACAAATCACTTTGCCCAAAAAACCGGGAAAGCTAGGCAAGAGAGTGCAGCAATGGTATAGTCAGAGGCATGAAAAGGTTGTTACTCCTACTCATCACACTCACCATACTCAGCGGATGTGCCACTCTTCCGAACCAGAAGGAAGAGAGAGAGGAAGAGATACGTAGGGCCCTGCAGGAGGTGGTGCAGACAGCAAGCGAGCGCGTCGAGGCCACCTTGCACTCCCAGATGACGCTCACCATGCTGGTACCCCCCTCATCTTCCCCCTTATTGGACCAGAAACAGATACCCCGTCTGGAGGAGCACCTGGAGCTCTGGTCAAGGCAGGTGGTTGCAGCCTTCAGGCAGGCTACCATAGCCATGCCCCAGCTGCTCAGACCTTACATAGAAGCTTTACAGATTGCCGACCCTCTCGCTGTCATGCAGAGTAGCGACAGCAGTGCGACAGCCCTGCTGGTCACTACCCATCAGTCTGAGATAGAGGGCGAAGCCCGAGTGATGCTCGAAGCACATCTCAAGGCCAGTTCCCAGACTTGGCAGATGCTCAGCGACAGGTATGCCATCTGGTCACGCTCAAGAAACCTGCTCGGCGAGGAGATGCTGCCCCGACTGGGACCGGAGCCTACGGACCACCTTATCAGGATATTCCTTTCCGCCTACCTGGAACAGCTGACCCGTGAGGAGCTCTACCTGAGGACGACGCCCGTATTCCAGGGAACAGGCTCATTCTATGAAATACTCAATAAAAAGGTGCAACAATGAATCTTTTCGAGGCTGCAAATGCCCAGAGCGCTGACAGACACCAACCATTGGCCTACCGCATGCGCCCCAGAATCCTGGATGAGTATATAGGCCAGGACGCCATCATTGGAAAAGGAAGGCTGCTCAGAAGGGCAATACAGGCCGACCAGCTCTCCTCTGTCATCTTCTACGGTCCGCCGGGTACCGGTAAGACCACTTTGGCCAGGGTTATAGCCAACACTACAAAAAGACATTTCAGCACGCTCAATGCCGTGCTGTCAGGCGTAAAGGAGCTGCGCTACGAGATTGAGGAAGCTAAAAAACGTCTTGAGCTCTTCGAGCAGAGAACCATCCTATTCATAGATGAGGTCCACCGTTGGAACAAGAGCCAGCAGGACGCACTCCTGCCTTGGGTGGAGAACGGCACCTTCATCCTCATAGGGGCGACGACAGAGAATCCCTTCTTTGAAGTCAATGCCGCCCTGGTGAGCAGGTCTCGTATTTTCCAACTGAAAAGCCTGACCGAAGAAGATTTGAAACAGATAGCCATCCAAGCCTTGAAAGACAAGGAGCGCGGCTACGGCTCTTTTGAAGTGACCTTTGACGAAGGGGCCCTCGAACACCTGATCGACGTCGCAAACGGTGATGCGCGCTCCCTGCTCAATGCCCTGCAGCTTGCAGTGGAGACTTCGGTCGATCATTTCCCTCCTCCAGAAAACACACATATCCATATCAGCAGCGATGCTGCCGAGCAGAGCATCCAGCGTAAGGCGGTGCTCTATGACAAGGAGGGCGACTACCATTTCGATGTCATCAGCGCCTTCATAAAAAGCCTGCGTGGAAGCGACCCCGATGCGGCCCTCTACTGGCTCGCCAGGATGGTTAGCGCTGGGGAAGACCCCAAGTTCATCTTCAGAAGGATGCTCATCAGTGCCTGTGAGGATGTGGGGCTGGCCGATCCGAATGCGATAGTCGTCGTGGAGTCAGCCGCACAGGCGTTCGAAAGGATTGGCTTTCCCGAAGGGAGGTTCCACCTCACCCATGCAGCCCTCTACCTGGCGACCGCACCCAAAAGCAACTCCTCCATGGCTTTTTTTGACGCCCTCAAGGGAGTTGAGCAAGAGGCTCAGGATGAGGTGCCCAACCATCTCAGGGATGGGAACCGCGATGCCAAGGGCTTCGGTCATGGCCAGGGATACCTCTATCCCCACGCATTCCAGGATCACTGGGTAGCACAGCAATACCTTCCCACCTCACTTCAGGGCAGGGTATACTACCAGCCGAGTGACCAAGGTTACGAGAAAAACATCAGAAACGAGGTCAATCGGCGCAGGGAGGAGCAGCTGGAGAGCATCGAGGCCGATGCGTTTGTGGAGAACCTCAGCTACTCTCCAGGGGACAAGGAGAGACAGCGGTGGCTGAGCAGGACATCCAGCGAGCGGGGTCTCATGCTGGAGTCGATACGTACCACCCTGTTCACCTCCCTTTCCCTGCGGAGAAGCGACAGGGTCCTGGTCTGTAACGCTGGGCACGGCCTGTTGCTTTGGGAAGCGTACAGGCAGACACCCGAAGGGCTGGTGGTCGCACAGGTGCAGACCTCCACCCAGATGCAGCACATCAGTCACTATGCAGACTCGCTTCAAAGTCTCGACAAGCCGACCATTTTACACGTGCCTCTGGAGAGTGTCCTCCCATCCTTGGAAGACGGGCTGGCTTTCGAAGCGATAATTGGAAGAAACGTCCTTACCAGACTTTCCGAGAAAGGCCTCCTGATTGACCGGCTGAAGGGACGCCTCTCTTCCCAGGGGGTGTTGCATTTCGCAGAAGGGGTACCTTCTGAGGGTTCCCGACTTTCGGATTTCTGCCCGCCAAGCCTGCAGGATACCCTCAGAAAAGCTGAGAAAAGCATCTATGGGGGTGAGGGAAACCCCCTCTCCAACTGGAAATCGGAGGATCTGAGAAACGCCTTCGAAAAGAGAGGCTTCTCCGTCAAGTTGGAGCAACAGGATTTGTTTGAAAACAGGTTCATTACCAAGGCCGACATCAGGCGTTGGCTGAACGGCTCGTACCTCCCGGCATGGGAGAGCCTCAAGGTTGAAGTGGACCTGCCTGAGGTGGAAGAGGAGCTTATCGGCCTGCTTGCAGAGAGGAGCATCAGATGGAAACACCACATAGCCTTCGTCCAAGCGGTCCACCAGGATGAAAAAGAGTAAAAAGTGGCAACAGGAGCATGAGAAGCTCTTACCAAGGAAGGATTGCAACTGATTGTCTGGCAATACTTTGCCTGAAAACAACCAAAAAATGCAAAATTTCCCATAGGGTTGTTGACAAAGAAATGCGTTTAAGGCATAGTAAGCAACGTTGAAACGCACTGGTGAATAACCGCTGCATCAGCATACCATGGTGGAAGTAGTTCAATGGTAGAGCACCAGATTGTGGTTCTGGCTGTTGCGGGTTCGAGCCCCGTCTTCCACCCTTTCTTGAAGGTAGAGAAGCGCTCGTAGCTCAGCTGGATAGAGCGCCGGACTTCGAATCCGTAGGTCGAAGGTTCGAATCCTTCCGAGCGCATCGATATTTTTGCTTGTATTTGACTTTGATTTTTGTTAGTATATTTTGTCATGGGCCGCTAGCTCAGATGGTAGAGCAGCAGACTCTTAATCTGCGGGTCAAAGGTTCGATCCCTTTGCGGCTCACTCATGACGAACCTCATCTGGGGTGCGGCATGCACTGCGAGAGTGGTGAAATTGGCATACACGCCAGACTTAGGATCTGGTACCTTACGGTGTAGGGGTTCAAGTCCCCTCTCTCGCATAGTACATTCCAATCTGTCGTACGTGCTGATTGGTTTTTGCGAAAGTAGCTCAGCGGTAGAGCTCCACCTTGCCAAGGTGGATGTCGCGGGTTCAAGTCCCGTCTTTCGCTCTCAGGCAACTGATTACAACGATGTAGTCAGTTGCCTTTTTTTACATCACCGCTCTGACCTTGTTTGCGGCTGAGGGAAACAGGGTGTAATTTCCCTCTATCCCCTAGACCAAAATGCAAATACTTGGTATATACAATATGCTTCAGGTATAAGGGTTTTTCTCCCATTTTTCCTTCTGCAGGGTGGTCGCTCCCCATGGATTGTAGTATACTCCAAGGGTTCGCATTACAAAAAAGCAACTAAATGGCATAGATAAGGTTATTTAGGTCCAGAACGGACCGAAAGGATGAGGATAGCATGATCGCTGAAAAGAGTATTAAAGAACTGGAGAATTCCTCCGTCGCGCTGACGGTCACCGTGACCGCTGACACCATTGAAGAAGGCTACAAGGCAGCTCTTAACAAATATGCAGCTACCATCCAGCTCAAGGGTTTTAGAAAAGGAAAGGCTCCCCTTTCTGTGATGGAAAGCAAGTTCGGTAAGGATATCCGTGAAGAGAGCACCTTCAATACGATTGAAGAGGCACTCAAGGAAGCCCTGACTGAGGTAGAAGACAAATACAAGCCGCTTCCATTCAGCACCCCTGAACTGCAGGATGAGGAGACCCTACTCCCCTTCAAGAGCAACAGTGATGTGACCTTTACCGTCAAGTATGATATTATGCCCGTCTTCGAGACACCCGCATACACAGGTCTCACCGTCACTGCCCCCAAGGTAGAGCTTCCAGAAGAGGCTGTTACCAAGGAACTCGACAAGCTCAGGGATCAGAATGCCATGGTCATCGACAAGGATGGCAAGGCAGAAAAGGGTGACATCGTCACCATCGACTATGTCGAGCTTGACGAGGAAGGCAACGAGGTTGCCGCTACCGCACGAATGGATTTCATCTTTACCATCGGAAGCGGATCCAACTTCTATGAGATCGATGATGAGATTACAGGCATGAAGGTCGGCGATGAGAAGACCATCACCAAAACCTATGCCGAGGACTCAAATGTTGAAGGATATGCTGGCAAGACCATCAAGCTCAATGTTGCCCTCAAAGCTCTGAAGTTCCGTGATGTCCCTGCTCTGGATGATGAGTTCGCTCAGGATGTCAAGGACGAGTACAAGAGTGTCGATGACCTGGTGAAGGCAACCCGCAAGAAGCTTGAGGATGCCCTGGAGGCAAAGCTCGAGCAGGCCAAGCTTGAAGCCCTTACCGACGAGCTGCTCAAAGGCACCGAGATAAGTGTTCCCGAAAGCATGATCGACATGGAAGTCGAGCAGGCTTGGAAGCGCTATGTGCAGCAGGTAGGCCTCACTGAAGAGCAGATCGAACAGTTCCTTAAGTTCCAGCAGAAGACCAAGGAAGACCTAACTGCCCCTTGGAGAGAGAGTGCGGAAAAGACTCTGCGCATCCAGCTCATCATGGAAAAGATTATGGAGAAGGAACAGTTTACCGCCGATGAAGAGGAAGTGCAGAAGGTCATTGACGCCCAGCTTGGCAATGTGACCGATCAAGCACAGATCGACTACTATCGCTCCATGATAGAAGATGATCTGAAATTCCAGAAGATAGCTCCATTCCTCCAAGAAAAGAATACTTTCAAAGAGGGTGAGGCAATTGACTACAACGAGTTCATGCAGGATTCCTTTGGTGCATAACCTTCTTTTCTTGCAGTAGTCAGTGTTGTGAAAAGGCGGTTCCCATCCAGGTTCCGCCTTTTTAATCCTAAGATTTATGAGGGGGCTTTTGCCATGAATATACATCCTAGCAGGATGCAATCAGTAATACCGATGGTAGTCGAACAGTCTGGTGTTGGGGAGAGATCGTACGACATCTTCAGCAGGTTGCTGAAAGATAGGATCATCTTCCTCGATGGCGAGATAAGCGACGCGACAGCGGACCTCGTTGTAGCACAGTTGCTCTTCCTCGAATCAGAGGATGTCAAGAAAGATATCAGTCTCTACATCAACAGCCCGGGAGGCAGTGTGACTGCCGGCCTGGCCATTTACGACACCATGCAGTACCTTAACAGTGATGTGCAGACAATCTGCATGGGACAAGCCGCCAGCATGGCAGCCCTGCTGCTTGCATCGGGGGCCCAAGGCAAACGGTACATCCTACCCTCTGCACGTGTAATGATTCACCAACCTTGGGGAGGCGTACAAGGACAGTCAACAGACATCTCCATTCAAGCCAAGGAGATCGGACGACTGAAGAAACTCACCATAGACATTTTTGTCGAGCATACCCATAAGAGCTTGGAACAGATCTCCAAGGATGTTGAGCGTGATTTCTTCCTCAGTGCCGACGATGCGGTTTCATACGGCCTCGTCGACAAAGTAATGAGAAGGAGTAATTAATGGCACGAAATGCTAAAGTCTGTTCCTTTTGTGGCAAAGGCCAGGAAGAGGTCAAGAGACTCATAAATGGGCCTGGAGTGGCAATATGCGACGAATGCGTCAAAGTATGCGACGATATGCTCGCCGGAGACCCCAACCTGAAGGAGAGCCCTGTGGGATTGCCAGAGGTGATCCCCACTCCCCAAGAGTTGAAAGACTATATGGATGAATATGTCATCGGTCAGGAAGGTGCCAAGCGCGTCCTGGCTGTTGCTGTATATAATCACTACAAGCGTGTGAAGTTCCAAAAGCAAATTACGGAACAGGGCGTTGAGCTCGACAAGTCCAACATCCTCATGGTAGGGCCTACCGGAACCGGTAAGACCCTGCTCGCATCCACTCTTGCAAAGAAGTTGCAGGTTCCCTTCGCCATTGCTGATGCGACCACCCTCACTGAGGCTGGCTATGTCGGTGAGGATGTTGAGAACATCCTGCTTAAGCTGATACAGAATGCCAATGACAACATCAAGGCCGCCGAGTTCGGCATCATCTTCATAGATGAGATCGACAAGATAGCCAAGAAGGGTGAAAACCCATCCATAACCCGCGACGTCAGCGGCGAGGGAGTCCAGCAGGCTTTGCTGAAGATCATCGAAGGCACGGATGCCGCCGTCCCCCCTCAGGGAGGGAGGAAGCATCCTAACCAGGAGATGCTGAAGATCAACACCCGCAACATCCTCTTCATCTGTGGCGGTGCCTTTGTCGGTCTGGACAAGGTTATCGAAAAGCGCACCTCATCCCACGCGATGGGATTTGGGGCAAAGATATCCAACACAGCTGACAAGGATCTGAGCGCCATCTACAACGAGCTGATGCCCGACGACCTGGTGAAGTTCGGCCTTATCCCGGAGTTTATCGGAAGGCTGCCTATACATGTTGCATTGAACAACCTCTCCAAAGAGGACCTCATGCGTATCATTGTCGAGCCTAAAAACTCCATAGTGCGTCAGTATGAGGCATCCTTCAAGCTCGATGGAATAGACCTTACCTTCAAGGATGATGCGGTTGCTGCTGTCGCCCAAAAGGCATTTGAGCAGAAAACCGGGGCCCGAGGGTTGCGTTCGATAGTCGAGAAGATCATGATGGGTATCATGTATGACCTGCCCTCCCTTTCTGGAGTCAAGAAAGTGATAGTCGGAGAAGAGAGCGTACTCAATGGGAAGGAACCGGAAATCATCCGGGGAGCATAGTATGTTCTTTACCTACCCCCCTATTGACGATGAGATACTCAGCGTCCTGAAAAATCGGGAAGAGTTTGTCGTAGTTGGTCATGTCAGTCCCGATGGGGACTGCATCTCCAGCCAGATGGCGATGAAGGCACTGTTGCTGAAGATGGGCAAGCGTGTCCATCTCGCCAACGCAGGGCCTTTTGACCGCTCGGAGATCACACATTTGCGAGCGGATTTCCTCAACCACATCGACGAGGAGTTGCATCAGCGCAATCCTATAGTTGTTGTGGTGGATTGTTCTGCGCGCGAAAGGCTGGGCCATCTTGGGGACGAGATAGAGGGACTGACCACTGTGATATTTGACCATCACAGCAGTGGTGAGCAGTTCGGCAACTACCGTTACATAGTGCCCCGTTCGGTCTCGACGACCCTGATCATCATGCATCTGTACAAGACGCTCGAGATCGAGATCACCGAAGAGATAGCCGAACACCTCTTCTTCGGCTTTGCCACGGACTCCGGCTTCTTCAGGTTTATCAATGCCTACAGGGGAGAAACCCTACGTATGGCAGCTGAACTGGTCGATCTTGGAGTCTCCCCTAACATGATGAACACCAAGATGACCGGTGGGAAGAATCTCAGCTATGTAAAGTATCTGGGTAAGCTCATCGACCGGAGCGAAGCTCATTTTGAAGGGAAGGTGATGTCCAGCATCAGTTACCTTACAGATAGCGAAGCGTATATAACCTCTGACAAGCCCAGTGATGCGCTCTACTCGATGTTACTCTCCATCAAGGGTGTGGAGGTGGTGCTCTTCTTCAAACAACTCTCCGAGGATGCTACCGAGGTAGGCTTCCGTGCCAGTCACCAGAGCCACATCGATGTGGGCTCCTTGGCTGAAAGTTTTGGCGGGGGCGGGCATAAGAAGGCTGCAGGGGCGACGGTCCAGCAACCTATTGAGGTTGTACGCAAAAACCTTCTGAAAGCTGTAGAGGACCTGATCTAGATAGAGTTGGCATACACATTGCATGTTCCTTGTAAAGATCACATACAAGGAGCAATGCATGTATTTTTCGGGCATTTCGGACAGACAGAGCGACAGGTTGACCAGGGCGGTCCTCCTGGCGCAAAAGCAGAAAGATAACCAACTCTTGCACGATAAGGTTCATCTTGTAACCCAACAGTTGTTATACACTCTCCCATCCCGGCTCAGGCTTCTGCCTGAGGAGGATTGTTGTGAGTTTCTTTTCTACTGTTATGAGACCATCGAGCACTATCTAAGCTCATACCGGGAGGGGAACCTACCCTACCTCGGCTATATCACCGAAGTCGTACGCAAGAGAAGCCGATACTTCATGGCCTACAAGCGTACCCAACGGAACAAGGAACGGGCACTGCTCGAGAGCGAACGAAAAGGGTGGGATGAGCCTGACTTGGAAAGCTGTGTGGCGGAGACCAGAAGCTATACCCCACTCTCGTTCATAGCCACCGTAGAGTATTCGATGATGCCTTCACTTTTTGAGCAGTTGCTCAACTCACCCAAACACCATGGAGATGATCATATCCGCCTTGATGCGGTGCAAAGACGGTTGCAGATAAAATTGCAGCAAGGGGTCAACAGGAAGCGTTTCCTCATAATGCTTGCCATCTCTCCCCATATGACCAACCTGCACCTGCTGGAGGAGATAGCTACCCTACTCGAGGTAGACACACGCCTGCTCAATCGCTATCTCTCAACAGCCGAACAGCAGCTGAAGAAAAAACAACAGTGCAAACAACGGATGGAAGGGACGTGCAACCGTCATTTCCGACGTATCATGGAGATCCAGGCAGAGTTGAACCAGTGTGTGGATGAGCACAAGAGAGAGGAGCTGAAGTCTTTGCTCAGCTGGACAGAGAGGGTGCACAGGACCAAGATTGAGCAGATCAGGAGCATGGAATACCATCTGAGCCACTCACAGATAAGCCTGTTACTGGGGGTGCCCAAAGGGACTGTCGCCTCCTCTGTCCATTATATCAAGGCTCTGATCAAGGAATGTATGGACTAAAAGGGACTCAATGAGTATCTTTTCCCCTATGAACATACTATTGGCAACATCTAACGACCATAAGCGGAAAGAGTTTGCAAGGATACTCAAGGACCATGCGATCTTCCTGCCTACCGAACTCGGACTGGCCTTTGACTTCGAGGAGTCAGGTGAGACCTTTACTGAAAATGCCCTTGGGAAGGCCCTTTCCCTGCTAGGGAGAGTCCCCAAGGGGTATGCCATCCTTGCTGATGACTCAGGCCTCTGTGTAGAGGCGTTGGGAGGAAATCCAGGGGTAAGGACAGCTCGCTACGGCATGGAGGAGTTCGGCCGCGAACTTGAGGCGGCCGAACGCAACGCCTATCTGCTGAAGAACCTCGAGCACTGCACCAAAAAAGAAGAGCGCAAGGCAACCTTCGTCTCTGCCCTTGCCTTAGTTGTCGACCGGTATAGGATCTATACGATTTCAGAATCAGTGGAGGGCTCGATCACAAAAGAGCCTGATGGCCATGCCGGCTTCGGCTATGACCCGGTCTTCTTTGTCGATGAGGCCGCCTCCACCATGGCGGCCCTTGATGAAGGGGGTAAAGATCTGTACAGCCACAGGGGGCGGGCGGCCCGCCTCCTGAATACCTTATTGGGAGAGATATGATGGATATAAAGAAACGATCGGAAGTCGCGATTGAAGATACTTGGGACCTGACGCCCTTGTTCGCTGACGAAGCGGCCTGGGAAGAGGGGATGAAAGCCTTGCAGCAGGAGATTGATAAGGCCCCCTCCTTCAAGGGCAAGCTTGGTGAAGGCAAAGAGAGCTTCCTGGCCACCTTTGCCTGGTACGAGAAGACAGGCATCCTTGCCGAACGCCTCTACAGCTGGGCATTCCTCCAGTATGCAGGCGATGCTTCGGACAGCAACAACGTCAAGCGCTACTCCCTCATAAGCCAGAGCCTTGCGCAGCTCGGAGCGAACATGGCCTATTTCGATCCCGAACTTCTTGCCATTGGGGAGGAGACCGTACAAGCGTACCTGCAAGACCCCTCATTTGCCCCGTACAAGGTCTACCTTGAGAAATCAAGGCGTTTCAAGGAGCATGTGCTTAGCGAGAAGGAGGAGCGCATCATGGCCTTGCAGAGTGAAGTGAGCTCGACTGCCCGTACCACCTTCGGCGACCTCACCAATGTGGACTTCGATTTTGGCAGCATTGACGGCAAGAGCCTTACCCAAAGCACCTTCAGCTCATTTCTCATGAGTGAGGACCGTGAGCTGAGAAAGAAGGCCTACAAACAGTTCTATGCAGTCTACGACCAGCACAAGCACACCATTGCCCGCCTCTATGAAGGGCAGGTAAAACAGGACAAGTTCAGCTGTAAGGCAAGAGGATATGAGAGTTGCCGTCAGAAAGCGCTTTTCCCGGACAATGTTCCGATGAGCGTGTATGACAACCTGATCGAATCTGTCCATGAGGCACTGCCTTCCCTGCATCGCTACTATCACAAGCGTGCCAGCCTTATGGGCCTGGACAAGCTAGCACACTATGATGTCTATGTCCCCCTGGTACCCGGAGTGCAAAAAAACACCCCATACGAGGAGGCTGTAGAGACTATCGGCGAAGCTTTGGCCCCCCTAGGCAAGGAGTATGTCTCCATCCTGAAAAAAGGCCTGACAACTGATAGGTGGGTGGACAGGTACGAAAACAAGGGCAAGCGTAGCGGCGCCTTCTCTAGCGGCGGCTACACGGGAGCACCCTACATACTGCTCAATTACAAGGAGGACGTCCTGAGGGACCTTTTTACAGTCGCTCACGAAGGAGGGCACTCCATGCACAGCTACTACAGCGCCAGGAACAACCCCTACTTCCATTATGACTATACTATTTTTGAGGCGGAGGTAGCCTCCACCTTCAATGAGCAGCTGGTGTCAAAACATCTCCTGGAAAATGCTGAGGACAAGAAGACCAAGGCTTTCATCCTGAGCAAAGGCTTGGACGACATCGTTGCGACTCTCTTCAGGCAGACGATGTTTGCAGAGTTCGAGGACATCACCCACCGCCTCAGCGAGGAGGGGGTCCCCTTGACCGTTGACCTGCTCAGGAGCGAATACCGCAAGTTGCTTGAGCTCTATTTCGGACCGTCTGTCGGGTTTGAGGAAGAGAGCGACCTGGAAGGATTGAGAATCCCGCACTTCTATTCCTCCTTCTACGTCTACAAGTATGCCACAGGCCTCAGTGCAGCAATCGCTTTGAGCCAGAAGGTTCTCAACGGAGGGAAAAAGGAGAAAGACGACTACCTTGCATTCCTGAAAAGCGGAGGAAGCACCTACCCTATCGACTCGTTAAGGAAGGCAGGAGTGGACATGGAAAAAAGGGAACCTGTAGAGATGGCTCTCAAACATTTCACCTCTCTGCTCGATGAGTTTGAAGCTTTATTATAAAAATTACAGTCTATGCCCTCTTTTCAAAAAAGAGGGCTTGACGTATTAGCCATCATTGTTGTAATGTAGCCAAGGTTACCTCGTAAGAGAGAACACCTAAAAACCTCAGTAATGCGGTAGTGGTGGAATTTGGTAGACACGCTAGCTTGAGGTGCTAGTGGGCGAAAGCTTGTGCTGGTTCAAGTCCAGTCTACCGCATACACAAACCCCTTTCGGATAAGTTCTTATCCGAAAGGGGTTTTTTTTATGTTCAAGAGCTATCTCCCCTGCCCCCAGCAGGCATATGAATAGACCTCAAATCATTTGGCTGGTGAGGATTGCCTCCGCCTGACGTCAGGAATATGACGGAGCCTATAGACATTATTGCAACGGTTTAACTCCCTGGAGAAAGAGCGCATATGATGAACCGACCCTCTCAAAAGGTTTGTATGACTTGTGATCGTATAAGGACCGATCGATTCTGGGAGTTGGTTTTCTAAATTACTGATACCTAGGTCCTCAATGGATGCACCGACCAAAAAGGCATCTGGCAACGACCTGGAGCCTTGTTCGACCAGTGATGTGTATAGGAAAGCCAGCTCGGAATTCTGAAACTCCCCGTGCATGGGATCAGCTGGCTCTTGGACATCTGCAAGAGCTTTCATAGCGTCCATCTGCCTCTGTTTGCTCCTTGCCATGTTGGAGAACACCCTTACCCCCCACACATTGTACAGGGACAGATAGACATCCCGGGCCAGTTTCTCCTCTTCCCACATGACCAGGATTCCGGCAGCATCGGAAGAGAGTTCGCTTTCAGACGATACTGTCGCCGGTACGGTCTGCTCTTCACTGAGGGGTTGTGCAACCAATACTGCTGAAGTGACCATGGACACTACCACGACTATGGTTAAAAACCTATTGATCTTGAAGCTCATGCTATCCACCTTTGAGCCGATGGGCTCTCGTCTTCTATGTTCTTTCCAAACAATACCCCAAACTGATGGGAGGATGCTGAACATGGGATAAAGATTGGGTAAAGCCCGTGACGGACGCATGATCGGAAAGAGGCTGTCGAAAGTTCTTTCAACAAGCCCCCTTAAGGAAAAATCGCCGCCCCTCTTCAAGAAAGAAGGCTCCGATGCCTAAAGCCAGACAAAGCAAAGCACACCCCATCAGTAGAGGTGTGCCATTCAGTTTCATATCCTGCGATGTTATTCGGTCACTTCATTCTTCTTTTGCTTCTTTGGTTTCTTCACGCTGAAGGAGTGAGTGATGCGGTCAATGATGACGGCCATGAATACGATGGAAATTCCGGCTTCAAAGCCTCTTCCCACTTCGATTCTTCCAATTGCAAGCAGGACTTCCATCCCAAGGCCCTTGGCTCCGATCATCGATCCGATAACTACCATGGAAAGCGCCATCATCGTAGTCTGGTTGATTCCAACCATTATTGACGGTTTGGCAAGTGGGAGCTGGACATCAAAGAGTATCTGTTTCTTCGTCGCTCCGAATGCCTTGGCCGCTTCGACAGACTCGACATCTACAGTCCTGATCCCTACGTTTGTAAGTCTTATCACAGGAGGGACAGCGTAGATGACGGTCGCAAACATTGAGGGCACTTTTCCCATGCCGAAGAACATCAGGGCGGGAATCAGATAGACAAACGAGGGCATCGTCTGCATCGCATCCAAGGCTGGTTTGAAAATCCTTTCAGCCCTATCACTTCGGGCCATGACGATCCCTAGGGGAAGCCCCACTACGAGAGCGAGGATTACTGATGAAATCACCAATGCAAGGGTTTGCATTGCCAAGTCCCAGTAACCGAACAGGCCGATTATCATCATGAAGACCATGAAGAGGATACCTGTCTTCAAGCTCCCGACCAATTTCCAGCCGGCATATCCTATCAGAAGGATGATGACGAACCAGGGGACGAAGAGGAACAGGTCCTCGAAGAGGAGTACTACTTTCAGGATTATAAACCCGATGAAGTCAAAAAACCCCTCCCAATGGATCAGCAACCAATCCATCGCCTTATCTACATATTTTGCCAATGGCAGATTAAACAGCTCAGGAAACTTATTCATTATTGCCTCCATTTGAGGAAATTGAATCAAAGATCGTGTCGCTCGAGATCCTTCCCAAGAGCCTATCGTTTTCATCCACTACGGGAATCGGATAGGGATTTTGTGGAGCAACGCTAAAAAGATCTTCTATAAGGACATCCGGGTGAACCGATTCAACAAGTTCAATAGAGGAAGAGGGAATGCTCTTATACTTCTCTCCGCTATCCAACAGCCTTTGCAACTCCTTTGCCGTGATGACACCAAGGAATTTCCGATTCTGGTCCACGACATACCCCATGCGCTTCTTCTGTCCGCGCATGAGGGTCAAAGCTGTCTTAGGCCCTTCCCAGGCGTAGGTAATGACCGGGATATCACTCATGATACTACTGGCCGTCAGCACCTTTGCAGGGGAGGCATCTTGTACGAAATCCTGCACATAGTCGTCTGCAGGGTGCGTGATGATATCCTCAGGGGTTCCGACTTGAACAACTTCACCATTACGTAAAATTGCGATCCGGTCCCCTAGCTTGAGGGCCTCATGCAAATCATGGGTAACAAAGACGATGGTCTTTTGCAGCTTTGATTGCAATTCGACCAACTCATCCTGCATCTGACGCCTGATAAGCGGATCGAGACCACTGAAGGGTTCATCCATGAGCAGTATTTCAGGGTCGTTTGCAAGTGCACGGGCAAGCCCTACACGCTGTTGCATTCCCCCGGACAAGCTGGTCGGGAAGTAGTCTTCCCATCCCTTGAGCCCTACTGTCTCTAGAACTTCATGAGCCTTCTTGTAGCGCTCCTCTTTGCCCACGCCTCGTATCTTGAGGCCATATGCAGCGTTATCAAGTACGCTCATGTGGGGTAGAAGCCCATAGCTCTGGAATACCATCCCAAAAGTTTTTCTCCTGAACTGGATCATCTGGTCTGAGCTCATCTTGGTGATATCCTCACCATTGATCTCAATAGAACCTTTTGTTGTCTTCACGAGTCTGATCAGAGCTCTTATAAGAGTGGATTTCCCACTCCCGGAGAGTCCCATAAGAATATAGAACTCCCCTTTTTTAATCTCCAGGTTGATATCTCGCATTCCGACAATACAGCCAGTCTCATTTTGAATTTCTTCTTTACTCTTGTTGATAAGGTTTTTTTGAAAGATTCTTTTAGTATCCTTTCCGTACACCTTCCACAAGTCTTTAATAACTATCTGCGTATTAGTATCATCTATCATAACTATTCTCTTTATAGTGCTTTCAATGCACTTTTCACTTTTGCTGCAACGTCAGCGGAGACCCAAGAAGTCCAGGTCGCTTCCTTATTCTTCAAGAACCAGATGGCTGTCTCTTGAGTCGACCATCCATTGTCGTCCATTATCTTCAAGAATTCATTATTCTCAGCAACTGTCGTCGAATAGGCTTTCAATATCTCTACCACATCAGGAGCCTTCTCGAGCATGGACTTGTGAACCAGCACATTTACCAGAGCTGCCGGGTATTCACTCCCTTTGAGACGTACCATGTCAAGTCGTCCGAGAATCGCAGTGGGTTCCCAGTAATACCCTACCCAAGGGTCATTCTTCTTATAGGCGCTGATCATTGTGGCTGCAATAGGTGCACTACTTCCAGCTACGGTAAGATTGAAGGTATCGCCAAGATTGTTCTCTTCAAAAATCTCTTCGGAAAGTTCCATCTGAGCCCAGCCAGCTACGCCACCATAAATGTGTCCTTTTGAAGGATCTTCAGGATCGGGGAACAGGTGGGGGTATCTTGCAAGGTCCGCAACGCTCTTCAAGTCTGGTGCCATCGCTCCAGGTCCCTCTACGAGGTAACGGGGAACATACCACCCTTGTGGTGCATCAGGCATATTCTGACCCAGGTCGACGATGTCGCCCGACTCAACACCCTTGCGATAGACTTCAGGGAAGTTGGAATGCCATGACTCCATATCCACATCGAGATCACCCTGCTTCAATCCATTGAGAATGGGAAGGGTGTCGCCAGGGACAAAATCTGCTTTATATCCCGTTAAACCGTTTTCTATAATGAAGGCCATAATCCTGTTATGCACTTGGACTGAGTCCCACGAAACATCACCGAACACAATGGTTTCAACATTGGTCTCGGAACTTCCGCCAGCAAAGAGGCCTCCAGTAACCAGTAGCAATAGTGCTAAAGTTATTATACTAAGTTTTTTCATACTTTTTTCTCCTCTTTTGTATGGTTTATCTATTTAAAATAGAGAATCATTGACAATAATGTCAAGTAAAGCATACTACTATTTTGAATAACATTTAGAACAAATTTACTTAATTTCTTTTCATATATAATTTTATAAAATTATT
>DUPO01000222.1 GCA_012838275.1 Spirochaetales bacterium | reverse complement strand
GAGGGGTTGTTGCTGAGAGCGTACAGCACGGCAGGCCATCCGTAGGAATCCTTCTCATCGAGAGGGAATCCATACTCGATCAAAGCTCTGATCATCTCTGGATGCGATGAGTTCGAAGCGGCATAAATTAGGGGGCTGATACTTTCGGTAGGGGTCTCAACAGCATCCATCAGCAGTTTTACCACTTCAAAATTAGGGTTGTAACTGAGAGCATAAGGAAGAGGTGACCAACCGACATTGGTACGGACACGAGGATCGGCACCGGATTCAAGGAGGACTTTCACAACTTGTGGGTCCGGATTGTCCCGGGCTGCGTACACAAGGGGTGTCCACCCCATGTAATCGGTCGCCTCCACATCCGAACCCATGCGTATAAGGTCCTGTATGAGCTTACCGTCTTGCAATTCACCTGCGCTAATCATCAGAATGGTGCGGTCATCATTATCCCGTTCTTCCAGATCCGCACCATGATCTACAAGCAGTCTGATCGTATCCCCGCCCCTCCCATGGAGCAAAGCGATACGCAACGGGGAAAAAGAGAAATCATCTTGCAAGTCATAGCTCGCCCCGCTCTCTAGCAGGGCTTGGGTCACCGCAAGGTTATCATTGAAGCGTAAGGAGAAGAAAAGAGCGGTCCACCCAAAATCATCCTTGGCATCGACATCCAAGCCGGCATCGATCAGAGTCCTGATAACTTCTGGGTTCGGGTTCTCTCTTGCTGCAGCCATGAGAAGGGTCATCCCTTCATGGCCCCTCTCAAAGGGACTGTAACCAAGAGAGAAGAGCCTGAGCAGGACTTGTGGATCGGCATTGCTCTTTGCTGCAAGGAAGAGAGGGGACTCATCCCCTGTCCATGATCCCCCATACTTTAGCGATGATGTGATTTGTTCCGCACTGCCCGTACCAAACAGCTCTTCAGTCCCAGAGGCAAGAAGAGCGGAGAAGGAGAGCACTAACATTAGGAGACCAAACGATAACCTCTTCATACATACCCCCTATTTCTAAAGAAAAATATCCCAACCCTGCAATCTTCAAGGTTGGGATGGTGTCGGTATCATACTTATGCACAATCGGTAAAATGAAAGAAACCCTCTATGCAAGAGTATATCTTAGTAATTCACTGGGTTAACTGTATCATCCCAATATGGATCCGTCAAGAAGAGCACCAATCACTTGATATCAACTTTACTATTTATGGACACTCCTTCTTTGCTGTGATATGTTTTACAAGGAGTAAGAGAGTGTCAAAAACCCCGCTATTCATAAAACTTGCACGCCCGACCTACGGGCGATATCTTCTCTGGTCCAATCGCATCCGATCAGAAGGGATGGAAATCCTCACTGAGATGCGGGAACCGTTCCTCATCCTAGGGAATCATAGCCAAGTCTATGATCCTTTCTTTGTCTCTGCGGCAGCCAAGGTCCATATCAGGTGGGTGGCTGGGGCATACCTGTTCAAACTCTACGGACTGAAAATGCTTTTGGGCAGATGGATTGGAGGAATCTCCAAACAACAAGGGCGCAGCGACCTGCACACCATCAGGACCATCAGCGACGCCCTCAAGAGAGGTGACAACGTAGGGCTCTTCCCCGAAGGTACCAGGACATGGGACGGAGAGAGTGTCGGCTTTGACGAGGCGACGGCCAAACTCATCAAGATTCTGAAAGTCCCTCTTGTCATTGTCAATCTCGAAGGAATCTACGCATTGAAGCCCCGTTGGGCCGACAAAAAGAGAGTCGGCTCCCCTGTGCTAAGGATACTGCCTCCCCTCTCTAAGGAGGCCATCGCTACCATGTCAAAGGAGGAACTCTACAGCTATCTGGTGGAGAACCTCTCATTCTCCTACAAGAGGTGGCAGGAAGAGAACCGCATTCCATTCAAGGGAAAAGCCCAGGCAGAAGGATTGCAACGTGCCCTCTATCTCTGTCCCGATTGCAAATCCATCAGCACCTTGGAGACGAAGAAAGATATCATCAGATGCACCAGATGTTCCATGTCGGCCCGCTTGGATGCATTTGACCAGTTCACCACCTTGCAGGGATACAATCCTTTCAGGGATGTCCCCCAGTGGCATGACTGGGAGAAGGAACAACTGCTTATCAAGATACAAGAAGCCGAACCGGGCACTCCCATATTCCCCACTGACAGGGGGGTGCTGTTCCAAAGAGGTGAGGACAACAAGCTAGTGACCCTGAGCAAGGACTTCTCACTCTCCTTGAATGATGAGGGGATGCAGGTGGTAAGCTCCAATCCGGTCCTGTTCGCTCAGTTCCCTTTTTCCAAAATGCAATCTATGATTATAAATGCCAAAAATACAATAGAGTTCTATCACGATGAAAAACTATTTAGGATTAGGATTGAAAAAGAAGGATCCAGCCTCAAATATGTCGAACTTTTCCATATGTCAGCTTTCGCAATGAAGGCAAAAAAGGAAACCCCATGAATTGGAATTACATCTTACATATCGGAATCATATCAGTGGCGCTTCTCATTGCAGCACTAGCACGGGCACGCATTCGATTTTTCCAGCGCTACCTTATGCCGGCATCCATCATCGCGGGAGTACTGCTGTTGGTATTCTATAATTTCTTCGCACCAATGCTGGGCTTGAGAAGTGATTTCCTCGGAGAGATAGTCTACCACCTTTTGAATATCTCCTTCATTGCAATGATGCTCCGGGTCACCCATGAGAACCGAAAAAAAGTAAAAGGTAGCCGCGCCATTGCAGCAAACGTGACTGCAGTGATGGCCCAATACGGTTTGCAAGCCTTCTTTGGGCTGTTGGTCACAGCCCTGCTCATTGCAACGGTAACCCCCACCCTATTCCCCGCCATTGGATTCTCCCTTCCCCTGGCCTTTGAATTGGGGCCGGGGCAGGCATACTCGATAGGAGCAACCTGGGAAAAGATGGGCTTTGTAGGAGCCTCCTCTGTAGGACTTACTTTAGCTGCCATAGGGTTTTTAATCGGTAGCTTTGGAGGGGTCATACTCATAAACCAAGGCATCAAGAGAGGCTGGATCGCCAAGGGGTACCGGGATAAGATCGACCAGCACAGTATCCGTACCGGCTTCTTCAGCAGGAACACCACCGAGAGACCGGTAGGGTCCTACCTCACAACCGATGGGGAGTCCATCGACTCCCTCACCTATCACATAGCTCTGGTTATGGGTACATATCTCTTGAGCTGGGGTTTCCTTACCGGCCTTACGGCGCTGCTAAACCTCATAGGCCCCCTGGGATCCGACCTTGCAGACAGCCTCTGGGGCATCAATTTCATGTTCAGTTCATTTTGCGCCTTGGGAGTAAAGATGGTCATGCGTCTTTTCAAAGTTGAAACTACGATCGATACTGCAACCTGCAACCGCATCAGCGGCCTGTCTGTCGATCTGACAGTGGCAGCATCCCTTGGTGCGATCTCCTTGGTCGCAGTCCAAGGGTATTGGGTACCTATCCTAGCTCTTGTTGCAACAGGAATGGTAATTACCCTCGTGATTTTGCCTTGGTACTGCTCGCGTATCTATGATGACCACCAGTTCTACAGGATGCTGGTTATCTACGGTACGGCAACAGGGACGCTTCCTACGGGTCTGGCTCTTCTCAGAGTGGTGGACAAGGAGTTTGAAACACCTGTGGCAACGGATTATCTCTATGCGGTAGGCATAGTATTCCTGCTTGCGATCCCCTTTATCATGAGTGTGAATTTGCCTGCCTTCAGCGTCACACGCAACAAGCCTTATCTGTTTTGGGTGGCTGTCGCCATATCAGCATTCTATTTGCTGGCATCCTTTGTTTCCTATCTGGTCATAGCAAAGAAGCGTTCTTTCGCAAAAGCAGGACAGCTCTTCTATACCGAAGAAGAATAGGGAATAGCAGCTGAAGGTGAAGGTGTAAACATGCTCTTGTTTTCCCAAACAAGAGCATGTACAGTTACCCTATGAGAGGGTCAAGGATTCTTCCAAGCTTCCCTCCCCTTCGACAAGCTGGCAGGGGAAGGGAGTACAATCAGTACTCTTTAGACGATCACCGGGAGGTGGTCTACAACTACCTTTTCAAGGGTCTGAGCCATAGGGCCCTGGATCGGGATATTCTTGGACTCGACCCTTTGTATTCAAGAGGGTTCCAGTCTATGAGCATCCTCCACTTCTTGGGGCTTGTGGATAGTCACAAACATTTTTTTGAGGGGTGGAGCATTGATGAAGCTTTGGCTGCCCTCAAGCCCTATACGCATGAAGAGGCGTATCTGCTCATTTACTCGTACCTTCTGGATAAGGCTCAGACTTATCAGGAGGATCGGGAATCAGAATATGGAGTTGCAGAACTGGATGCAAGATATTGGGTCAGCCAGTATCTTAAAGGAGCGGATGACCCCGAACAGATAGAAACACGATTGGAGTACTTACCTGCCTCCAGCCAGGAATTCAAGTACGGAACAAGCAGGTACTATGTAAGCAGCCCTTCCCTGAAGGAAGCGCTCAAGTGCAAGTATGATTTCTACTGTCAGGTCTGCCATACCAGGATCTACCGCCCCAAGTGGGTACGAACCCTTCCAATAAAAGAGCAGTGGAAGCATCTCAATGCAGATGTGCACCATATAGAACCCCTATCACAGGGAGGTTCCGATCTGTTGGAGAACATGCTCTGCCTCTGCCCAAACTGCCATCGTCGTTTCCATACGCAAGAACATATTCTAAAAAAGGCACAGTCACACATATTCGTCTTTAACCAGATCACCAAAGACCATGTCCCTCTCACCATCAAGCACGCTGTACGGCTAAGAGCCTAGCCAGTTCCCCAAGTCGGACGGAAGGGACAAGAACATTATTCCACTACTGTTTTCCTTCTTCGATAAAGGTGCAAATCCACAAACAAACAACATCCCCTTCCCACACTTGCAAGGGAATAGTACACTCAGATAACCAAGTACCAAAAGGATTGTATACCACCCATGAAAAAACAGTTAATTCTCTGTTTTATACTTATAGCATCACTGGCATCACCACTGTATAGCAGTGCATACTCTCCAAAGACCATCAACATACACTCCCCACT
>DUPO01000221.1 GCA_012838275.1 Spirochaetales bacterium | reverse complement strand
GAAAAAAGTCCGGTACTGCATGGACATCTCCAAAGAGTATCAAGGGGAGAGTGTGGCTTTAGAGGAATTCGACCGGGTAAGCTTGCTGCCTTCCTTCATCGAATCCTCCTGGAGACAAGGCCAGTGGATCCTGATGCCACTCGTTTATGAAAGTGAACAGCTGGGCTACCTGATCGTTCCCATTGGTATGGAGATCCCTGCCTTATACGACATCCTGCAGGAACAAGTCTCCAGCAACCTGAAGGGTATCCTGCTATTGGAGCAGATACGCTCGCATGGACAGACTTTATCCGAACAGGTAGAGGTGCGGACAAAAGACCTCATCATTGCCAATAAGGAGCTTTCCCTGGAGATCAAACGCAGGAGCGAACTTGAGAAGGAGGTCCTGGAGATCTCCACACAGACCATGGAACGTATCGGACAGGACCTGCACGATGACCTGTGCCAGCACCTTCTGGGAGTATCCTTACTTGTATCCTCCCTTACCAAGGCTAAGTCCATCTCGAAGGAGACCCTTGAAAAGATCAGCGAATTGCTCAATGAGTCGATATCCAAGATTAAGATTATTTCCAGGGGTCTGCTTCCTTTCGAAATGGAAGCACATACGTTTGTACAACGCATAGAGGCCTTGGTGGGGGATACGCTGCGCCGGTCCAAAGTGGAGGTGACAGTCCATGCCGAGCCAGACTTTGTGATTGAGGACCCTACAGCCGCCCTGCATGTCTTTCATATTATACAGGAAGCACTGAACAACGCTATCAGGCACTCAGGTGCCAAGCATATCACCGTATCCTTGGGCAAAGAGGTAGGCACAGACGGAACGTCTTATACGGTTGCCTCGGTTTTTGATGATGGGGTAGGCCTTCCCAAAAAGATCAGGGAAGGGGGCTTGGGCCTTAGGATAATGCATAGCCGTGCCAGCATGGCCCAAGCTGAATTGTCCATAGATTCATCCAAAAAGGGAACGGCCGTCTCCGTACGTATCAGGAGTGAAGAGAATGAGCAGAAAGATTGAACTTATAGTCGTCGATGATCACCCCATCTTCCGCCAAGGATTGGTGAATGTGATAGAGACCAACGAGCGATATAAAGTCATAGGGGAAGCTGACTCCATCCTGGACGCCCTGAGTCTTGTAAAGACCCGCCCCCCTGACCTCCTCTTGGTCGATATTTCACTTCATCATGAGAACGGGTTGGAACTGGTACAGGAGTTGCACCGTACTAGGCCTCAGATATTCCAGCTTGTAATTTCCATGTATGACGAGATTATCTATGCATCCAAAGCTCTGCAGGCGGGGGCACGAGGCTATGTGATGAAACAAGAGGCTACAGAAACGCTGATGAGTGCCATCGAAACGGTATTGCAGGGAAAAATATACCTCTCGGATGCCATGCAGGAGCGTCTGATCGATTCATATGCCTCCTGGGATACCAAGAAGCCTGAAATGGATCTCATCACACAGCTAAGTGTGAGGGAAATGCAGGTCTTTCGGATGATAGGGCAGGGATTCGGGGTTTCAGAAATTGCTGAGATACTGAACCTGTCAGGAAAGACCATAAACGCGTATCGGGACAATATCCGGCAAAAGCTAGCCATCAGCGATGCAGGTTCCCTTCGTAAATTCGCCATCAAATGGATCCAGTCCGAGTTCATAAAAAACAACTAGATACCCATGGTAAGGATACTTACCCTTCTTTTTTCGATTGCGGGCTTTCAAAGATATAATCCCTTGTTCAAAAAGAACTCAGCGTCGATGACGCCTAGGACATTTGTCCTAGGGCAAGTCTAGGCAAATGGCCACTGATGGGCTCGCCATAAGGGCAGTATACTGGAAGCAACAATAGGATAGGGACACTCCAGAAAAGATCGGGTGTCACACAAAAAGTATTCTTATGCCCATTGGCATATGCAATAAGGAGGAATCGATATGAAACGAAGTATGAGGATTATGGTAGTAAGTATGCTGGTCATTGGCATCAGCTTGTCTCTGTTTGCTGCCGGTACTAAAGAAGCGGCTCAAGAGGGCCCCAAGGTGATCAACCTGTGGAGCTTCACCGACGAAGTACCTAAAATGATTGAGAGGTACAAGGAACTTAACCCAGATTTCGATTATGAGATCAAGAGTACCATCATTGCAACCACCGACGGTGCATACCAGCCTGCTTTGGACCAGGCTCTGATGAGCGGTTCTTCAAATGCTCCTGATATCTTCTGTGCAGAAGCCGCATTCGTCTTGAAATACACTCAAGGCGATGCATCTCCTTATGCTGCACCCTATAAGGATTTGGGCATTGATGTAGACAAACTCCTAATGGAAGCTGACATTGCACAGTACACTGTTGACATCGGAACAAACACCAAAGGTGAGCTCGTAGGCTTGGGATACCAGGCAACAGGTGGTGCATTCATT
>DUPO01000220.1 GCA_012838275.1 Spirochaetales bacterium | reverse complement strand
GCTTGTTGCCGATTGACAATTGCAGGAGTATATTCAGTATGGTGGCAATGCATATTCACCTCAAGGAAGCATATAGTAATGGAAAAAGAGACCAAGAACCAAGAGCAGGAGTTTTCCAAGCATGAAAAAGACTGGAAAGACCCTTTCAAGAAGAAAGTAGAGCAAAAGCCTGGAGTCCATCTCGGAGACAAGGATTCCAAAAACCCGAAGAAATTCACCTTTTCCTTCTGGTACTTCTTCATAATCCTCATAGCATTCATTCTCATGAACACCTTCATGGCGAGCAGGCAGACAAATGAGCAGGCCATCGACTACAACCAGTTCAAGACCCTTGTTGAAAGGGGATCCATACGGCGGGTTGCCATCGAAGAAGATAAGTACATAGGATATAACTTTACCAGGGAGCAGGTACTTGCGAACTCATCCGGTTCTACAGACTTCATGCAATCCTTCAGTACCTACAAGGTTGATGACCCTACCTTCATACCTCTGTTGGATACACACGGTGTTGAATATTACGCACTGGCACCAGTCAAACCGGGGCTTCTTTCCACGTTACTTGGCTACCTGCTGCCTCTGGCCCTTGTATTGGTCTTCTGGCGGTTCCTCTTCTCCAAGATGGGAGGAGGCAAAGGCGGGCAGGGAGTCCTCTCCTTTACCCAGAACAAAGCACAGGTAGTGGCAGAAGGCGATACGGGTGTCCGTTTTGCCGATGTCGCAGGAGCCGATGAAAGTAAATATGAACTGGAAGAGGTAGTAGACTTCCTCCAGAATCCTGACAAGTATACTGAGATCGGAGGCAAGATACCCAAGGGCGTGCTGCTTGTCGGTCCTCCCGGAACAGGAAAGACCCTGCTTGCCAGGGCTGTTGCCGGTGAGGCTGGTACCCCATTCTACAGAATGAGCGGTGCGGACTTTGTCGAAATGTTCGTAGGAGTCGGTGCTGCCCGAGTACGCGACCTCTTCAAGCAAGCAAGGGAAAACTCCCCCTGTATCATCTTCATCGATGAGATCGATGCCATAGGAAGACAGCGTTCTGCTGCCGGAATCGGCGGAAATGATGAACGCGAACAGACACTCAACCAGCTGTTGGTGGAGATGGATGGGTTTGACTCAAGGACTGGAGTCATCATCCTGGCTGCAACCAACCGCCCGGAGATACTCGACCCTGCCCTTCTGCGCCCCGGTCGTTTTGACCGTCAGGTACTGATCGACAAGCCCGATCTTGAAGGAAGGTTTGAAATTCTCAAGATCCATACGAAGAACATCAAAATGGCTAAAGATGTCGATCTGAGAAAAATTGCACAGGCCTCGGCAGGACTTGCCGGTGCTGACCTTGCAAACATCGCCAACGAAGCAGCCCTGCTGGCTGTAAGGCAGAAACGGAAGACGGTGAGCCAGGCCGAGTTTGAGGAAGCGATAGAGAAGTCGGTCGCAGGACTTGAACGCAAGAGCCGTGTTCTCAACGAAAAGGAACGCGAGAGGGTTGCCTACCATGAATCCGGGCACGCTCTGACCGCATACCTGACAGAAGGGGCGGAGGCGGTCAACAAGATATCCATCATTCCCAGAGGGCTGAGTGCACTGGGCTATACATTGCAATACCCGACAGAGGACAGGTTCCTGCTCTCTGAGACGGAACTGCTGGGCAACATAGACACCCTTATGGGAGGACGTGCGGCTGAGGAGGTCATTTTCAATGAAATATCTACAGGTGCTGGCAATGATATCAGCCGAGCAAGCGATCTTGTCCGCAGGATGATCCAAGAGTTTGGTATGAGTCAGAAGTACCGGAACATAACCTTACCGACAGTCAACAGTGGCATAGCTGGGGTAGGCGGTTCGAGGGCATTCTCTGAAAAGGCCCAGGAGTATATCGACTCCGAGACAGCAAGGATTGTCAACGAACGGTATGATATAGTCCTCAACAACCTCAAAAAGAACAAAAAAGCCCTAGAATCCATTACAAAACGTTTGCTGGAAAACGAAGTAATTGGCGGAACAGAGTTCGAAGCTCTTGCAAAAAGTGAGGTCATTGTCTAATCTGCTTTTGTATGATCAAAAAGAAGATTGAAAACAAAAAATTACAAGAACATCTCGCCTCCCTGCCTGAAGATGCACGGGAGGTGTTTATTTTGCAAAATGGCCAGGTTCGCCTGACCGCCATTAGCGCGACGACCCTCATCAACCAGATGCGTGCCAATTTCGAGCTGGGTCTTTTGGAGACCTATGTGTTGGGTCAGGCCTATCTTGCCGGAGGCCTGCTCAGTGCCACGGTAAAGGGGAACGACCGTATCCAGCTGAACATCGAGTGCGGAGGCCCTATCGGGGGCATCTCCATCGAAGCATGGGCATGTGGGGCGGTACGGGGGTATCTCAAGCACAATCCCATTCCCCTGACCAAACCTTTGGAAAGTCTGGACCTGAACGAACTCTACGGCCCTGGGTTCCTATCCATCGCCAAGGTGCTGGAAAAGAATAAGACTCCCTTTACAGGGCAGATCATGATGCAGTACGGATCGCTAGCCAAAGACCTGGCCCTCTATTACCAGCAATCCGAACAGACCCCTTCCCTCTTCTCCCTGTCGATACAGTTCGACAAGGAGGGCCAGGTCATAGGAAGCGGAGCCCTCTTCCTGCAATCCCTGCCCCAGTGCAATGAGGGTGTTTTGGAGCAACTGGAGAAAAAAAGTGAAACCTTGAGCTCCATCGGCGCGTTCCTCGCCGAGGGAAAAAGTATCAAAGAGTATGTGGAGACGGAATTTGCTGATTTTGATGTGAAGCATCTTGCCCGCCAAGGCCTGGGCTTCTCCTGTCCCTGCGACAGAAAACAGTATGCCCGGTATCTGAAGCAGCTTGAGGCCCAGGACAAGAGCGAAATCCTTAGCGAAGGACCTTTCCCCTTGGAGCTCAACTGCCTAAACTGCAATACGACATACGAATTCGAAAAAGAAGAACTAGAAAGCCTGTTTTCATGACAGGCCAGGAGAATCAATGATTTTTTTTGCAACATCTGCCCTGTATCTGAATGACATCATAGAGGCCGAGGCCACCAAGGCCGGTGCTACCGATGTACGCACTGTAAGCGGCGGGGTCGAGTTTCAGGCTGACCTTGCAGCAGCTTATCGCTTCTGCCTGTGGTCCAGGACCTCTACACGCCTCATGCTTGGATTATTCCAAGATGATGATATTCGCACAGCTGATGAGTTATATGAAGCCTCTGTGCTTATCCCTTGGGAAGACTGGATCAATCCGGAACTTACGTTTTCCGTGACCGAATCAGTCAAGAACTGTCCCTACCTGAAAAACTCTCATTTTGGGGCGATACGTCTCAAGGATGCGATCGTTGACCGTATCAGAGACAAATTCGAGGATCAGAGACCCATGGTGGACAAGGAGGACAGTGATGTCGTCTTCCACCTACATGTCGAAGGCGATGAAGTCAGCTGGTACGTTGACTTTTCCGGAAGGGGGCTGCACAAGCGAGGCTACCGTACTGACCAGACCGATGTGGTCCTCAGTGAGTTCCTTGCCGCTTCGGTCCTCTACCGATCCGAGTGGAGAAGGACCCTGGAGAACAGTGAGACGGTCCCTGTGCTCCTCGACCCCTTCTGCGGTTCGGGAACCTTGGCCATTGAAGCCGCCCTTTGGGCGAGCGACCAGGCCCCCGGCCTAGTCGTTGCGCGCAAGTTCGGTTTTCTCACCCTCCCTGTCCACGATCCTGACCTATGGGACGATATTGTGGATGAAGCGCTAGCACTTGCAGAAATCGGGCGTAAACGTGATATCAAGATCTACGCTTGGGACAGTGACCCTAGGGCTATTGCAATCGCCAAGGAAAATGCCAAGGCGGCAAAGGTAGACCATCTTATTGACTTCCAGGTGAAGGACTTCACCCAGGTAACTCAAGAGGATATCCCCGAAACTGCAGGCTATGTGGTGACCGACCCCCCTTATGGGGTGAGATTCTCATCCGACCAACCCCTCGAGGTCCTCTATCGGGCCTTGGGCAAACAGCTCAATGAACTTTTCGGCGGATGGAATGTCGCCATCCTGTGCGGACAGCAGGAACTGCTCAGCTATGTCGACATGAAACCCGACAGGACCAATACGGTAAACAATGGGGGCATCCCCTGCCAGATAGCACACTACTATGTGTTTACCGCAGAGGAACGTCAGGCCATGATCGAGCGCGCCATCCAGAGAAAGGCGGAACGCCTTGCCCAACCCCTCAGTGACGGGGCACAGATGGCCTATAACCGCCTGAAGAAGAACATGGAGAAAATAGTGCCTCTGATGGAGGAGCAGGGAGTGACCTGCTACCGCATCTATGATGCCGACATGCCTGAGTACAGTGCTGCCATCGACATATATGAAGGCAAGTACATCAGTCTGCAGGAGTACGCCCCACCGGCCACCATCGATGTTGACGACGCACTCAAGCGGTTGCAAGAACTCATAGATGCCACCGAACGTGCTACCCTCGTTGACAGGGAGATGATCTTCGTCAAGCAGAGAACCCAGCAAAAGGGAGACAGCCAGTATGAGAAGTTGGGCAAGGACGACAAGTTCTACCTGGTAAATGAGAACGGAGCCCGGTATATGGTCAACTTCAGCGACTATCTCGATACGGGCCTCTTTCTGGACCATCGCCCCATCCGTGCCGAGATTGCCAAGATGGCTGAGGGAAAGAGATTCCTCAACCTCTTCTGCTATACCGGCTCTGCAACAGTGCAGGCGGCAAAGGGCGGAGCCCTGAGCACAGTCAGCGTAGACGCATCGACAACCTATTTGGACTGGGCAGTGAAGAATATGGAGCTCAACGGGTACACCCAGATGAACCACTTCTTCTACCGCAATGACTGCCTCCAGTTCCTCTTTGACACGTACGACAGATATGACCTCATCTTCTGTGATCCCCCTACCTACTCAAACAGTACAGGGCGGGAGAGCTTTGATGTGGACCGTGACCAGGTACGCCTGATCAAGGCGTGCATGATGCATCTTGACCCTAAGGGAACCCTCATCTTCAGCTGCAACTACCGCAAGTTCAAGATGGATGAACGCCTCATCGAAGAGTTCGATGTGGAAGACATCACGGCAAGGACCATCGGAGATGACTTTGCCAGAGACCCTAAGATCCACTACTGCTTCCTCATCAAGCACAGGAGTGTGGTGAAGGTAGCTCCACCGAAGAAGAAGCTGGTACTGAAGAACAGGGTGCAAGAGGAAGAAGAGAGCTATATCGACGACTAGAAAGCTCAAGGTATTCTTCTCTAGGTACATCTAGCACAAGAGCGGACAGACATATGCCTGTCCGCTCTTGTTTCATAGTATAATGGCGTCTATTCCCAATCTTCGGAAATGGCCAGTTTGCAATGGGGACAGACCTGACTCTCCCTGCCTTCCTTCAATTGTTTGATTCTGATTTCTTCCATAAAACCTGAACTGATGATCCCCGTCGGTAGTGCAACAAGACCTATCCCAAGCAAGGCGATAAAACCACCTAGTATTTTCCCCAATATTGTTATCGGGTACACATCACCATACCCCACAGTGGTCAACGTTATTATTGTCCACCAAGCACTTGAGACTATGTTAGGGAACTTATCACTCTGAGCAGGATTCTCCACAAAGTACATCAGGGAGGATGACAGTAACAGCAGAAGAAATGTTATGAAAAGTGTTACAAGCAGGTCAGACCGGCTTCTTTTTAACACCCGTCCTATCAAAGCCAAGGATTCTGAATACCTGCCGATCTTTAAGATCCTTAAAATCCGTGTAAGCCGAAGAACACGGAGTATCCTAAAGTCTATGGGAGTTGCCAAAGGGATATAAAAGGGAAGGATTGAGAGCAAATCGATGATTGCCATTGTTGAAAAGGCAAATGTCAGCAAAGATACCATCTTATATTTATTTGGGTATTTCAGATCAGACGTCCAAAGACGCAACATATACTCTAAAGTAAATATAATGACTGACGTTGTCTCAAAAACAATAAAAAACTCCTTGTATGCCAGTGCAACGCTTGCAAATGATTCCAGAACAATAGAGAGGACATTCAGTGTGATCAATAGCATAAGAGACCAGTCAAAAATCAGACTTGCGATATCTTTAGGTTTCGCTTTTTCCATAATCTCATATGTTCTTGATTTCATACGGCCCTTCTTTTTTCCTAGTGTAACCCCAGAATACTCTCCAACACATGGCAAATCCAGAAGTATCTCATTGAAACAGAGGCTAATTTCATAGAAACCCTCCCCTCCCTTTTTTTTGTTCTTATGCTAGGATGCAACTATGAACAAGCCTAATACCCAAGACGCACCCATACGTTGTCCTTACTGCAGTACCGAGCAGCAGCATACCCTGTATCCTGTTGTCGACCTTGTAGAAAAACCCGCTTTGAAGCTGGGCCTGCTTACGGACTCGCTCTTCAGTGTACGCTGCACCGAATGCAATAACCGGTTTGAGGTAATGCATGAGATGCTTGTTCTGGACAAGAATGCATCTTTTGCCATACTGCTTGCTCCAGAGAGCAAGCTTACTGAGATTAAAGAGCCTTCCGAAGAGATAAAAAACCTTGAGACGCTGAGACTTGTGAACACCTCTGATGAGCTCAAGGAGAAAATCCTGCTTCTTGATGCCGGACTCGATGACAGGACCATCGAACTTTGCAAGATGTACCTATTGATGAAAATGAAGAGGCCCGATCACTCCCTACTCTATGCAGACTACCAGGTTGGAGAAAATCAGATGCTCTTCACTCTTTTCAATGAGAAGGGTGAGATGGAAGAGACCATCCAATGTACGGATGGTCTCTATATCAAACTGGTAAAGACGGCACAAGAGTTCACCCTAAAAAAGGGCTATTTCCTCCGTATTGACCAAACTTGGGCTTTCAATGAGATTAAAAACAGCGCTGGTTAGGTTCCTTCGTACAGGTAGCACACTGGTAGCAAATCTCATGAGGCATGACCTTGCCGTCGGCGAAGTCACGAATGCTTTGCAGCGTGGTCTCTGCAATATTGTGCAGGGCCTCATCGGTAAGGAAAGCCTGGTGACTGGTAACCAACACGTTCGGCATGGCTATGAGCAGCATCAAGGTATCATCATCGAAGAGCGTAGCGCTTTTATCCTCGTAGAAGAGCTCCCCTTCCTCCTCATAGACATCCAAGGCAGCACCGCCTATCTTCCTGCTCTTGATACCCTCCAGAAGGGCCTGACTGTCGACAAGACCACCACGGGAGGTATTTACCAGCACCACACCCGGCTTCATGAGGGCGATGCTCTTCCTATCGATCATATGCTCCGAATCCGGAGTCAGGGGACAGTGCAGGCTAATGATATCGGACTCTTTGCAAAGCTCTTCCAGCGTGCAGTACCTCACATCCTCAAGGCTCTTGTCCGGGTAGGGATCAAAGGCGAGCACCTTCATGCCAAACCCCTTACATAGGTTGATGAACACCTTTCCAATCTTACCTGTGCCCACCACTCCAATGGTCTTTCCATGCAGGTCAAATCCAACAAGCCCATTGAGGCTGAAATTGAACTCCCGTGTCCTCACATATGCATGGTGGATCTGCCGGACCACACTCAACAAGAGAGCCATGGCATGCTCGGCTACAGCATAGGGTGAGTAGGCAGGCACACGTACTATGTGGATCTTTCCAAACGCGCTCTTGAAATCTATGTTGTTGTATCCCGCACACCGCATAGCGATGAGACGGACCCCATCCTCATAGAGGCGGTTGATCACAAATTCGGTTATATGGTCATTGACGAACGCACAGACAACATCATACCCCTTTGCAAGGGGGGCGGTGTTCTCATTTAGCTTCGATTCGAAATAATGTATATGTACATCGTATTCAGCAGCAAGCTGATCGAAATGTGTCTTATCATACGGCTTGGTATCGAAAAAGGCTATTCTAGTCATGTTGAATTATCCTCTCTAGCACCATAGTAGCACAGACAGGGTAAAGGTTCCATTTCCTAAAGGGGGAATACCTAAAGAAAGAGGACGGGATCCCCATCCTCAAGCTGTATCATGTATTTATATGACAACTTCTTCCCACACGTCAATAAGCAGCTGATAGTCCCCGTCTATCGCACTGATGTCAGCTTCCAGAAGCCTGTCGGGATCGACCATAGCCCAGTCGATATCGTACCCGGCTTGCATGGCCAACTGGTAGAAAAAGAGTCGTGTGGTACGTCCATTGCCATCTCGGAACGGATGAAGGGCTTCCACCTCCCCCATGAAAAAGGCAAGGTCGTTGATAAATTCCTCACGGTCCATCCCCTTGAGGTACTGCCCGTTACGTAGTCTGGAGAAGATATCCTCGGCACTGCTCTCAATGAACTCAGGACTGCAGAACTCGGTTCGCTTGGCAGCCACAACCGTGCGGACCTGCCCTCCTGTAGGATATATGTCACCAAAAAGATGGCGGTGGATCTGCTTCAAATACGCAAAATCAAATGTTTTGGGGGCAGGCTCTGCAAGAAGTTCAGCTGTCCTTATGTTGGAGATCTTCATCTCCATCTCACGCAGACGTCCCCGTTCCTTGATACCGAAATAGTTGACCAGACTCTTTGTACGGGGATAGTACCCTTCTATATCCTTGGGTAACACATGCGAAACTACAAGACCTTCCTCTTCCTGGATCTCTCGGATCTGGTCGGCGGCAAGAGCATCCCCTTCCAGCAGCCGGCGCAAGGATTCTTCCTCAACAAAGGAGAGTTCAAAGCCCTCAGCTTCCTGATTAAACTTTATATAGTCGATGCATGCTTGCACTCGGCCTGGTTTCATAAAAAAATATCCATCCTTCTGCCCTAACGGGACAACCCGATCCGCTACGCAGTATCCCCATGCAGATGGGGATATCTGTATGAAACCATGATAGCCATACCCAACTTATGAGGTCAAGGCAAAGCGTCAAAAAAGAGCCCATTGCTGGGCTCTCTAGTGAAAAATTCCTTTTGCTTAGAAGGAGAAGCCCATATAAAGCCCCGCCTCGGCAAACTTCCTGATACTGTTGAAATCAACAAGTACGAAATTGTACTTGGCATCCAAGCCCATCGAGAACCAGCTGTTGAACTGGTATGAAAGGCCCAGTTTGGCAAAGGCACCGTAGATATACGGATAAGTCGGGTTCTTCGGGGATTTGAATTCAGGACCGTAGGTAACGAATGCCCCGCCACCCAGATCGAATCCGACCTTGCCGAGCTGCATGTTCAGCACAGGAGCAAGAGAAACCGTCCCGGTCTGGGTGAGACCATCCCAGAATGTGCTAAAGTTGCCACCGAACAGGTCTCCGGGCAAATCCTCCCAACTATAGCTACCGTCTAGGTACGGAGTATAGGCAAGCCCAAGATCCAGGCCAAGACCGAATGTATTGTTAAAGGTCATGATATTCTTGAACTGCACGCCAAGGCCGATCGCAGCGTTGTTCGCATTGAAAGTAGTGGAGCTGATAGGGTCGTACATATGGCTGATACCCCCACCTATGGTGATGGTGGTCTTGTAGCGGCCTTCAGCCTTTGCCTTCTCTGGGGCGACAGGAGTTGCAGCAACCGCTGCTGGAGCAACCTCTTCAACAACAGGCTCTTCCTCAACGACCTCTTCGGCTACGACTACTTCTTCAGCAATAGGTTCGGCAGGCTCTTCAGCAACTGCCATCTCCTCTTCAGGTGCAACAACCTCATCGACAACTGGCATCTGTTCGGCTACAGCAAGGTCAGGTGTAGACGGAGCTATCGGCTCGGAAGCAGCCGTAGCGCTTCCACTGAAATTTTCACCATCATATGACTGCTGAAGGTAGAGAGTATATGCCTGTGAACCATCGAGGCCCTTCACTGTATAGCTAGTGACTGAAGAATCCACAACGATCCATTGATCCGGTTCTTCACCATCGACCTGATAACGGAAGGTTGTCACATTAGGATCTTCAAGCATCCACTCCCATGTCACAACTACTGGTGCAGCAAACAAGGAGACTGTAAACAGCACTAGGGCAACCAGTAAGAAACTACGTTTTTTCATCATATAACTCCTATTCAGACTATTTCATGGTAATAACTAACGAAATTCATTATGCCATATCATACACTTACCACTTTAGAAAAACAAGTGAATGTCTAAGGAACTCCACTGATAGCAACTAAACTTGAACCATCATTCACTCACTTACGGGTTGAAACCACCCCATCGGTACCACTACACTCTCTAACCATGAACACAATCAAGACAGTAGCAGTATTTTGTGGTAGCAGCGTCGGAAACAACCCCCTTTACAAGCAAAAGGCCATCGATCTTGGCAACGCTTTATGCACTAACCAGATGGGAATTGTCTATGGAGGGGGAAACCTCGGACTGATGGGGGTGGTTGCAAAAACCGTCTTTTCATTGGGAGGGCCTGTGACAGGTGTCCTCCCCGAAGCCCTTAACCTGGCAAGTGTGCGCAAGGAGGTGGTGGAGACCGAACTCATAGTCGTCCCGACCATGCATGAGAGAAAAGCCCGGATGTACTCCCTGGCCGATGCCTTCATCGCCCTTCCCGGCGGGGTCGGGACATTTGAGGAATTTCTGGAAGTGGTTACCTGGTTGCAACTGGGCTACCATCACAAGCCGGTCGCCCTATTGAATACAGCGGGCTTCTACGACCCCCTGCTGCACCTGTTCCAGCAGAGCAGCAGAGAAGGGTTTCTCCATCAGGACCTCCTCGACTGCATCGTTGTGGAGGAAGACGAGAATATCCTTTTACAGCGGCTGCAAAACATCACGATGACATTTAAAGACAAAGTGGCACGCTAATGGTGGAAAAAATAGGACCGTAGTTATATGCTGTACACATGACCAAAAGACAATACCACCTTGTAGAACTATTCTACATCATCACAGGATCCTTTCTCACAGCTGTGGGGATCGCCCTTTTTACCGCTCCGGCAAAAATCGCCAGCGGAGGGGTGAGCGGCATAGCAACCATCCTCTACCATACCTTGGGCTTTGATACCGGACTCTCAATCCTTGTCCTCTCGATACCACTTTTCCTATTGGGGATCGCCATTTTCGGCAAGGAGTATGGGATCAGATCGTTGGCAGGCACCCTGTTCCTGTCGCTGTTCACCTCCCTACTCAACCGGTTTTTCGGATATGGGGGTTTGCTCTCCTATGACAATGTACTCTCTGTGCTGCTTTCCGCAATCTTCGGCGGGGTGGTGATGGGTATAGGAATCGGGCTGGTCATGCGTAGCGGGGCCAATACAGGGGGAACCGACATCGTCGCCCAGATCCTGGCCAGGTTCACCCCACTCTCCATGGGATCAGCCCTCTTCATGGTCGATGCCCTGGTCATTGGAGCGAGCGGATTCATCTTCTCCCTTGAGATGGCCCTCTATGCAACCATTACAGTATTCATCACCGGAGCGGTGATCGACCGGGTAGTGCTCTCGTTCGGAACAAGTTCTGCCAAGACGGTTTTTATAGTCAGTGAAAAACTGGAGATAATTCAAAAGGAAATTCTGGAACAGCTTGGCCACGGAGGAACGATCCTCAGCGGCGTAGGGATGTATACCGGCCTGAACAGGCCGGTGATCATGACGGTAATAGCTAATCGAAAAGTTTCACAACTCACCAATATTGTGCATGAGACGGACAAGCAGGCATTCATGGTAGTCCAAGAGGCCTACAAGGTGCTTGGTGAAGGATTTTCTCCCATTCAAGAGGCTGCTTGGGCTGGCCTTTCGGATGTTACGCAAAGCAAGCCCAAGAAACGAAGATGATCAGTACTTCCAGAGCTTCTCGGGGTAGTAGCCCTTGATGATCTTATTGGCGAGCTCGCGCTTGACTATCGCCCTATCCTCGCTGTAGGTCATGCCGAACCACTTCTCCTGGGTTGTATAGAAGCGCATCTGCCCTTCTCCAGAGGTAACGAGGTGGCTCGCTCCGTTGGGTAGATAGCACTCGGCCTTCTCTGTAGTGACGTTATCCTTGATGAAATCATCCCAGTAGGCATTGAAACCATCAAAGACTGTGGGAGCGAATCCGAAGAAATTCATGGAAACCCACTCCTTGCCACTGAGGACAATATCCTTGCCATCGATATGACTGATGATCTTCCTATCCTCAGCATATCCGATCTTGGTGTTCTCTTGCATGCTTACCAGATAGTCATCCTTGACCGTACAGATAGCACGGGAGACCGTTCCACTGAGGCTCATGGTATTTTCGAGCACATACCCAACCATCGCATGGTCACGACTGTCGTTTTCCAGGCCGGAAAGATGTTTTCCCAAGATGGAAAAGGCTTCACGCCCATAGTAGTCGTCAGCATTGATGACTGCGAAAGGTTCCTTCACAGCCTCTTGAGCACAAAGCACAGCATGGATGGTTCCCCAAGGTTTTGTCCTGTCCTTGGATAGGGCTTTCTGCTCCTCTGTGAGTATCTTGTCCTTACTCTGGAAAACATAGGTAGCATCCATGTTTTTCGCAATACGGTCGAAAAGTCGTTCTCGGAAATCTTTCTCGATATCCTTGCGGATAATGAAGACAACTTTACTAAAACCACTCTTATTAGCATCATAGACACCAAAATCAAGCAACGTTTCACCGTTTTTTCCCACCGCGTCGATCTGCTTCACACCACCATATCGGCTTCCCATTCCAGCCGCCAGCACCATAAGTGTCGGTTTGTTCATATGTAACTCCTCCATAGCCTATTTCACTACCCTCAGTGTAGCTCTTCTTCAAAGAATAAGTCAAATGATGCCTGAGATTATTCTTGGCAGAGAGGCGGGCATTGGGGTATGCTAGGCAGGAAGGAGCAAACACATGAACAATCTGGACTGGTACACAAAGGTGACAATCTTTTGCAAGGCGTATCAGACATGCGCCGAATGCCCGTACTTCCTGATACACATCCAGGATACGGATATTTCCCATGAAGGAAAGAGATGCTTCACATCCAAACAGGCCCTCGAACAGCTCTCTTCCTGGCTTTCAGAATCCAACCAAGAGGAGATAGAGGTGTACCCCAGTGACGAAGATGCAGACAACCAGTGGCTGAAGGACCTGCTCAAAGGGCAATTTGGTGATGATGAGGAAGATATTGACGCATTGTATCTGACTGATGACTTTATCTAGATTACCTGTATTCTCAGCTGTATAGCAGCAGAGTACCACCCGGTAGCAAAGAGATCGGGATTGAAGTCAGGAATGTCCGCTAGAATCTCTCCGGTCTCAAACAGTACGTCGTTGTTACCCGAATAGCTACCACGTACCCCAAGGCTCTTGTCCACTTTTTCAACACCTGAAACACTGACGGAACCTGTCGTATTTCCAACGACCCGCACAGAGATCGGTAGGATCGTCTGCTGCCCGGGCTCAGGAGAGAATCCGGGATCCAGGACAAAAGCGAACTGGCTCTGCTTTCCGTCCTCTCCCGGGCTTATGAAGAGATGGAATTGTGAGTTAGAGTTGTTGGAAGTTATCATATAGGACCCGACACGGACAGTGGAGTTCCTGCTATCCGCCAAATTGAAGTCCAATGACTCAGCAGACTGAACGACCCTGAATATTTCAGTTATAGGCATACGCCCCTGCAATTGCATGGTAGTAAAAGAGAGTGGGGAAGCATAAAGGAAGCTTGTCCCAAGCATCAGCAAGAGGGTTGCCATAAGTATGTTCTTCTTTTTCATGTGCAACTCCTTCAAGTAGGTAAAACTAGGTGAGCACAGTGTAATAAGCAGAAAAACAAGTGTCAAGAGTAATTGCCTGAGTTTGCGCTAAGGAAATATAAATATTACAATATTTATTGTATATTATTATAATACAAAGTTTTAAATTAAATACACCTGGTGTCATAGGCTGAAGAACCATTCTACTTGACATCCTCTGCTCCAAACACGTACGATAAAACAGTTTTACGGGCCCGTAGCTCAGATGGATAGAGCGTCTCCCTCCGGAGGAGAAGGTCGCGCGTTCGAATCGCGCCGGACTCATCAGAGGGGAAGTCTTGCCAGGCTTCCCTTTTATTATCTCTCTTTCTCATCATGTTTTATGAAAGGACCTACAAAACCGCGAAGGCGAATATCACGACTGCTCACCCCTACCCTGATCTCAAACGGTCCCTCACCGCTGACGAATCTCCACACCTC
>DUPO01000219.1 GCA_012838275.1 Spirochaetales bacterium | reverse complement strand
TTCATTGCTGAGCAAACCCTCTATATTCAGGTCGAGTGCATATATTTTGTGACCCTGTTTGGCAAGAGCAAAAGCTGCTGAGCTGCCAAGGCCTCCTGCAGCGCCTGTTATAAGAATATGTTTCATGAGAGCATTGTAGCAAAAAAACTGAGCTTTGAGGAGTTATTAAACTCACCAGGGTGCACATAAAAAGAATGACGGTTCCCCTTTGAAGGAAGGGGAACTGTCATTCATGACAAACTCTGCACTGCAGAAATGAAATCTACGTAATACGGTACGAAACAGCTTTTACATGCCTGTCCAGGAGAGGCCTGCAGAAGCGGTCATTGTAGCTATGTTGTTAGAGGAATAACGTTCCTTACTCTCTGTCCACGTCTTGGCAGGCTTTCCGCTCTTGCCGTCTGAAGTGCCGCCAAAGTAGCGGAGCGTACCAAATAAGGCAAACCCATTGGGAAGGTCATACGCCATACGCAGGGACGCGTCGAGGATCGAGCCGCTGAAAGCATATGTAGCTCCGTTGAAGAACGAAGAGTTAGCATAGGAGCCGGCAATATCGGCACTCAATGTGAGGCCGAAGGGGAAGCGGTATTCGCTGTAGAGGGCTAAGGCGGGGACAATGCCCACATTCTGTGCAATATATGCCTCATCTTCATCTACCGGTATGAAACGGATGGAGACGTTGCGAATCTGCATAGCGATACCAACTCCCAGCACAGCATTCTCAACCTTGCTCAGGAGGTCGTAGGTGTAGGTGGCACGGTAGAAGGGAAAGCTGTAGGTGAGCTGCATCGATTCTCTACCATTTGCCAAGTCGAATACCCTGTTTCCAATAGTTACATCCTCTTGAAATGAGACATTGGTTACCAGGTTCAAAGGCTGGTAGGTGAACCAGAGGCGGTGGTTGTCGGCAATGGTTGCTCCGACTGCATATCTGCTGAAGGGATACATATTATCCTGTCCCCCCTGCTTGACGAAGTCGAAAGTTGGGTTTTCATCTTTGAAATTTCCATTTTGATAGGTATGGCTCAAGATGGCAATGGCGCCCTGTTCTGTCTCAATAAAGGGCTTGAATGATGGTCCTGCAAAAAGGGAGGCAGATGCTACTGCGATGCAGAGTAGGATGGGTAATGTACGTCTCATAAGATCTCCAAATAGGAATATTGATAACAAACTATATTGGAGATTAATAAGATAATCAATTAATTAGAAATATTTCTTATTAAAGAATACGTTCACACTGAATTCTTTTAGCTGCATAGAAGCCGATCATGATATAGAAACTGGTCAGGATGAAGACAGCAGCATACCCGATCGCGGCTACCAGGGCTCCTGCAAGGATCGGATAGAGGATGTTCATGATCGAACCTGCTCCTGCCAGGCCGGAGTAGAGCGGACGGTTCTCATCATTGGATATCTCAAGCAAAACCCCAGGGGCCAGTATCTGGTAGAGGGCCAGACTACTTCCTGTAAGCAGGAAAACCAAAGAGAAGGTAACAGGTGATGGCGATGCCAGCAGGGCTACCAGAGGAATGGATACCCCTAACCCTACAAAGAGATAGAGCAGCCTTCTGTAGCGTTGGCCCTTTGAAAAAAAAGTGAGAAGGGTGTTGGTCAGAAGCGACCCTATCATCTGGAACAGGAGGAATGTCCCGGTGAGGCTGCCGTCAATGGTAAATCTTGTCCGTCCGTAGAGGATGAGGAACGGTATGGTGGAAAGGATGACTCCGCTTGTATTGATGAGAAGCAGATAGAGGCGCATGTTCTTGTCCTCTTTAATGACCTTGCCAAAGGCAATGAACCGCTTGCCTAGGGAGAGCTTTTGCTGAATAGGGGCATCTTCTTCCTTAATCATCCAGAATCCTATGGTGCCGAATGCAAGCAGGCCTCCTGCAAGGAGGAACAGGGTCGAGTAGTTGTTTGGATAGGTGAGGGTCGATAGGATCAGCTTGACCAGGAGGGCGGAGGCTATGACCCCGACACTTGAGATGAGCTGTTTGACAGTAAGCAGTTTTTTCCTTCTGGAGGGTTCGATGGTCCGTCCCAGGATGTCGGTGTAGGAGATGTTGGCAAAGGCGCCGCTAAAAGAAAAAACGGTCATCAAGCCTAGTATGGTCCATACTTTCCATAGCCCAACACCTGAAAGAGTGCGTAAGAAGATTCCTAGGATGATAAGGGCTGTTACCCTGAGGTATATGCCTGCTAGCAGAGCTGGTTTTTTTCTCCTAAGGGGAAAGATGATTCCGGCAAAGAGCAGCTGCATGAAGCTTGTGCCTCCGATCATGATGGAGGAGAGGATACCCATATGCAGGGAAGTCGCGCCGCTTTCTGCAAGCATGTTCGGTACTACCGTGTTTATGTCTATGAAGTTCATCGTCAAGGCCAAGAAAAGCGCATGTACCAGGAATGCCGAATAATTGCGTTTCTGTATCTGTTGCTTAGTCATAGTATCAATCCTTTGTTTGAATATACTGCTTATTTGCCTAACAGCCAATGCTCGGGAATTTTGCAAAGCGAAAGGGATGGGTGCTCAGCATAATGAAAGGGGAAAATGCTGCAGGAGAATATTCATCAATTCCATATTCTCTTTGTTGAAAACAAAATGATTGTTAATATGGGTAGGATAGAGTACTATTTATTACAGGGGAATTGCTAATCTTTCTTCAACATTGTGCGCATTTTCAGGTAATAAACCCGTAAAAAGGAGTAGGAATGAACACGCGTAAAGAAAAAACCAAGTTACAGAAATATACCATAGGTTACTTGATAGCCATGGTTGTCATTTTTGTCGTTGTCCTCATAGGGGTCAACAACACCGGACTGAAAACAATAGCTCTCATTGCTACAGTAGTAGTCTTTGCAGCCCTTATTTTCCTGCAATGGAAAAAGGCCGATATACCTGGAGAGCAGGTGGAAGTCGTTTCTCCGGATGAACAGAGCCCCCTCAAATCTGAAGAAGCCAAACCTCCCAAGGCTGAGGGGAAGCCCGCCGCTTCGCAAAAAGAGGCTCCTGTACAAAAGAAAGAGAAGAAACCTAAAGAGTCCGCTGCTGATAAAATGACTAAAACCGGGTCTGTTTGCACAGAGCCCGGTGAATATCATTGTAACAAACACCCCCACAGGGTCGTGGTAATGGATGAAGGGAAGAGATTCCCTCCCTGCCGTGGCGACAAGAAAGGTCACTCGGCAATCTGGGTTCTCAACGCAGAGTGACAAAGAAATCCTAATATTGACGATACTGGAAAGGAACCGGAAGGTTCCTTTTCGTTTGCCTGTAGAATTGGTTATTCTTCTCTATAATTACCAAAATACAGTTGCACACAACCCTTTTCAGGCAGAGGGAAGTTCGGTATACTCTTAATAGTAAAGTATAATACTATGAATTATATGGAGGTACCGCTTTGCACACAATACAGGAAATATTACCAACACTATACTGGGTAGGGGCCAACGATAGGCGCCTTGAGCGGTTTGAGAATCTTTTTCCAATTCCTCAAGGGGTGTCTTACAACTCATACCTGTTCAAAGATACAAAGACAGCACTGCTTGATACTGTGGACTCCGCAGTTACAGCCCAGTTCCTCGAGAATGTAACCCACGCCCTCGGTGGAAGGGAATTGGACTATCTGGTGGTGAACCATATGGAACCGGACCATTGCGCAAATATAGAGGAGCTGGTCAGGCGTTATCCCAATGTTAAAGTCGTGGGAAACAAAAAGACGTTCCAGCTCTTTTCCCAGTTCTACCATCTGGATATTGCAAAGAATCACTATCTGGTAAAGGAGGGCGATATCCTTGATTTGGGGGAACATAAGCTAGAGTTCTTTTTTGCACCTATGGTTCACTGGCCAGAGGTGATGCTTACCTATGAGCAGACTAGGAATATCTTGTTTTCCGCAGATGCGTTCGGAACCTTCGGGGCCTTGAGTGGAAACCTCTTTGTCGACCAGATGGATTATGAGCGTCACTTCCTCTCTGAAACTCGGCGCTACTATGCAAACATCATCGGAAAGTTCGGCTCCCAGGTCCAGGCAGCTTTCGCAAAGCTTCCCATCTCCTCCGTCTCCATGATCTGTCCCCTACATGGGCCTATCTGGAGGGAGAACACCGGCTATATCTTCGACAAGTACCAGTTGTGGTCTACCTATACTCCCGAACGGGAAGGGGTGGTCATCGCTTATGCCTCGATGTACGGCAACACGGAGGCCGCAGTAAACAAGCTCGCCCTGATGCTTGCTGAGCGTGGGATCAGGGATATAAGAATGTTCGACGTCTCCAGGACCCATCTCTCAGACATTGTCGGAGAGGTGTGGGAGAACAGCCATCTGGTCATAGCTTCACCTACATACAACATGCATCTCTATGCTGGGGCGGCCAATCTGTTGGAAGACTTGTTGGCCTTAGGGCTCAAAAACAGGAAAGTCGCCATTATCGGCAATCACTCCTGGGCAAGTGCGGCAAAGAAAAGCATGGAGGAGTTGGTCTCATCACTGAAGGATAGCGAAATACTCGCTTCTATGGATATAAAGAGCAGCCTTAAAGATGAGCAGCTGGTGGAGTTGGAGGCGATGGCTGATGCTATAGCAAATTCAATGACGGTGTAATACTTACGATAGGGTATCCGGAACAATGAAGAGAGCAACCTTTACTGTTCAGGGTTGCTCTCTTCCCCATGATCCGAATCGCTTGTCATATGCTCAACAAGATTTTCAGAGGGTCTCTCTTTCAGCTCACTTGAGATATTCCATCTCTTTCTTGGACAACAGTTTCTGTAGTATCAACATTATGATTAGAATCAGAATGCCGATACTGTCTTGGACGACATTTGCGGTGATCAGCATCAGGGCACCAATGAACGTAACTGCCCTGAGGGCGTTGTGCATCTTGGTGAACATGTAACCCTCTGTTGCCATCCCAATCATACTGACTCCTATGATTGCTGTTACAGTGACCCTGATTGCTATCAGATAGGTGGTGTCTAGCAACAGCAGTGCAGGGTTGTAGACGAACATATAGGGGACGATAAAACCTGCAAGGGAGAGCTTTACCGATTGCAAGCCGGTTCTCATGGGGTCTCCGCCGCTGATGCCGGCAGCTGCAAAGGAGGCCAGGGCGACAGGAGGGGTGATGTTGGCAAACATGGCAAAGTAGAAGACAAACATATGTGCTGCTACGGGGGGGATGCCGAGCTTGATCAGGGCAGGAGCTGCCATGGTTGCTGTGATCAGGTATGCGGGGATGGAAGGCAGGCCCATGCCCAGTATCATGCAGGTGACCATGGTAAGTACAAGGGTAAGCATCAGATTCGCCCTACCGAGCTGAATGATTGCATTTGCCATGTTCAGTCCAAAGCCTGTAAGGCTTACAACCCCAATGATGATCCCTACAACAGCACAGGCCACAGCTACGGATATTACCGACTTGGTTCCCTCTGCAAATGCATCGAGGATATCCCTAAAGCTCATCCGTGTGGTCTTTCGAGCCATGCTTACGACAATCGTGGCCACTATCGCCCAAAATGCTGCAAAAATGACAGTGTTGCCACTAAAAAGCAACATATAGAGCAGGAACAGGATAGGCAGCAAGAGATGTCCCCGTTCCTTCATGACTTCCCGGACCTTGGGAAGCTGTTCCTTGGGGATGCCTTCGAGATTGTTTTTGGAAGCTCGCAACTGTACCTGCACGATGATTCCCAGATAGTAGAGCAAGGCGGGGATCGTTGCACTGATGACAATGACCCCATACTTGATCCCCAACATTTCAGCCATGATGAAAGCGGCCGCACCCATAATGGGAGGCAACAGTTGTCCCCCTACAGATGCGGAGGCTTCGACGGAACCTGCGAACTCCTTGCTATATCCGGTCTTCTTCATCAGGGGGATGGTGAAGGCACCGGTGGTGACCACATTGGCGACAGCAGAGCCATTGATGGATCCCAAAAACCCAGAGGCGATGACTGCTACTTTTGCAGGCCCGCCCTTCGTGCTTCCTGCAAATGCAAGGGCCAGGTCATTGAAGAATTTTCCCATGCCCGACTTGTTCATCACGCTTCCGAAGAGTATGAACAGGAAGATGTACGAAGCGGCAACATCCACTGACGTTCCATAAATGCCTTCTGAGTTGATGAAGATATGGTTGACCAGCTTTGTCCAGTTGTAGCCCCGATGCATCAGAATTCCAGGCAGGTTCCTTCCCCCCAGCCCGTAAAGGATGAAGAGCAGGCTCAGAATGACCAGAGGCCACCCCGATATCCGTCTGGACGCCTCCAGGACCAGCAGTATCAGCATGGTTCCCATGATGACATCCATCCTGCTGGGGCTTCCCATCCTATTGATGAAGTTGATGTAATCGCCCCAGACATAGGCGGCTACTGCCAAGGATCCCAAGACAAAGAGCACATCATACCAGACCATCTTCTTTCTGCTCGCCTTTTTATGTGAAGGGTAGAGCACGAAGGTCATGCCCAGCATCATCGCCACATGCAACGACCTGTGCAGGTGGGTGGCTGGGTAGCCGATGAAGGAGGTTATGAAATGATAGAGTGCAATCCCGATGGCGGCAAAATATGCAACATCCCTTAGCAGTGGTTTGTCAAATGATTTAATTTTGTAGTCCCTATCGAACTTCTCCAGCAACTCTTGCTGGCGATCGCTCAATTTCGGACTTGCTTGTTCGAGGGAAATCTTGGACATATGGCTCGTTTTCCTTGTAATGTAAGCTCTAGCTTTTGATGGTGGGGAAGCTCTGAACCCCGTATTAGGACCGTATCATTGAGGGTGATGGAAACCAGTGCGCTCTGGGAGTTGATCCATGTAAAACGATCGAACTTCTCGTTTATGTTTCTCATTACCACCATTCCATCCTCAAAGGAGACCGTTCCCTTGTTTTCAGGAATACCTGCACCAAAACCTGCAACTCTGATCGTATGCAGGATAAAGGTGTTGTCGTCCTCTAGTGTGTACTCTTCGATCCAGGGGATATGCTCAAATGAATGGATCCAATTGAAGGTGAGACGATCTGATGCCTTCGTTTCTAGCTGGAGATAGACCTTTGCACTCTCCTGGTCGGAGAGGGTGATGACCTGTACGGTTGCAATGCGACAGAAAAGGAGAAAAAGACCTATCGTCCCCAGCGAAATGATGAGGACGATAAGCCATACAGCTCTACGTTTATCTGCCATACCCCTTATTTGAGGCCTACTTCCTTATAGTATTTGACAGCACCCTCATGCATTGGCAGATCAACGCCAAGATGAGAGTTCTCCAAGGTAATGTGCTTCTTTGCTGTTGCATGGGAAGCCTGGATGTCCTCGATGTTTTCGAAGATACCCTTGGTAAGGTCATAGGCGACATCAGCGGGGAGGTTTTCGTTGACTATCATGATATTGCGGACAGTCGCAGTGACCACGTCACCGGTTGTGTTGTAGGTATCGGCTGGAATTGTAGCCTGAACAAAGAAGGGATACTTCGTGATCAGGTTTGCAAGGCCTTCACCTTCAATGGGAATGAGCACTATCTGAGCAGATGTCCCCAGTTCCATGATGGTGGCATTGGGAATGCCGCTTGTAACGAAAACTGCATCTACGAGGTTGTTTTTCAGCTGTCCGATGGCTTCTCCATAGTTGAGGTAGTCCACCTTGCTATCTTCATAACTCATGTTATGTGCCTCGTACATCATGCGCGCATTGAGCTCAACACCGGAGTTAGGCGCTCCTACACCAACACGTTTGCCTTTAAGGTCTGTAAACTTGGTGATGCCGGTCTTGGTTGTGGTGACCAGCTGCACATAGTTAGGGTAGAGACCGGTAAGCGCACGAAGTTCGGTTGCAGGGCTCTTGCCTTGGTAGGCTCCTGTTCCGCTGTAAGCCTGGGCGACAGCATCACTCATCGCGATGGCCATCTCAGCTCCGCCTTCACGGATGAGGGTGATGTTCTCCGCTGAGGCACCAGTTGCCTGGGCGGAGGACTTGTAGCCGAGCCTGTTCTGGAACAGTGAGGAAAATGCTCCTCCAATCGGGTAGTAGAGGCCGCTGGTCGGTCCGGTAGCTACAGTTATGAAATATTTGCTTCTATCGAGCCCATCGCTTTTAGACGCTTCAGCTTGCCCTCCGGCATAGATTGAAGCCAAGGCGATGAGGATTACAAGTGTAAGTAAGATTGTCTTTTTTCGCATAATAAAGTCTCTCCTGTGCAGTAAATATTTTGCAGAAGGGAAAATTATTTAACCTGTCCTGGCTCCCTTTCAATAAAACTTGCCAAACAGTAGGCTAACCTTCTCTTG
>DUPO01000218.1 GCA_012838275.1 Spirochaetales bacterium | reverse complement strand
TTGTTCTTTTTGCCGTCTTAGCTCAGTTGGCCAGAGCACGTGACTTGTAATCTCGGGGTCGTCAGTTCGAATCTGACAGACGGCTTAAAAAATGTTAGGGACATACCAGAAGGTATGTCCTCTTTTTTTCCAAAAACTCACACTAAAACTACATGCCTGCATTAGCAACAGTGAAGTCAGCACTGGGATTCTCTTATAGCATAAATGAAAAGGCTCAGATCATTTTCTTGTGGGATGCTGGTTGCAGGTTCTGTTCTTCAATCGGTTGAATTCATCATAGTCTTCTTTCTTTTGGGGCCTATTGGGTGTCTTTTGGATAAAAAACCTATATTCAAGGATTGCCAAGTGGATACTAAAGATTCCCAATACAATAGGGAAAAGTATAACTTGGCTTCTCTTAGCATTTTTATTATAAATGCATCTATGTCTACCTTTGCTGTAACAAGATGGTCCCAAAGAGTGGAAAACATTGAGCCGGCAGGTGTGTTTTGGGAAAAGATAGATGAACGCTTCCCTGATGAAAGGATGGAAAGAATTTATACTAATATGGTATTTTCAAAATGAGGGGTGTCAACTTAGCTTTAGCTCCTACCCTCTTCATCCCACACAAACACCAGGCATGTCCCCTCAAGAGAGCTCTGTGCCTTCTTTGGCTTCTTGTGCTGTTTTTTGTTTCTGAACAGGAAAATTTAGCAATCCGGCTATTCAAGTCCCTGCTGAACGTTTGGCCTCTCTTTCCCAATCCAGGAATACTACAAATAACCGAATCACATAACCGAATCTGTAACAATTAGTTGATTTGTAGTAAGAAATAAACTAAAATACAAATAGGGATGTTATATATTTGTTTTGTGCTAGAGCTGAAAAATCAGTCTCTCACACATATCAGTTTTCTGGTAACACCTGTCTTTCAATCGGTCCTGTATCCCATACCAAGACACCCCTGTTTTTCATAATTTACCGGAAACGCATTGTGAGGAGCAACAGTCATGTTTAAACGTATACTTGTACCACTGGATGGATCAGGATTTGCCGAGCGCGCATTACCTCATGCTGAAGGATTCGCGCGGGTGTTTGGCTCGACCATTGTTCTTTTGCAAGTCATGGAAACTACCGGGGAGATCAATCAACCACATGCAGAAGACCCCATTACCTGGGTAATTAGAAAAAACAAGACCGAACAGTACCTTCAGGAAACACTGACCAAGGTAACCTTAATTCCCGCCTTGTTTATCACGAGGCTTAGTCGGGTAGAGGAATGTCTAGTGTCTTGAGAATATGCTTCTGCTGCTTGGTTGCCTCGGAAACTATGCTCTTGTAGCGACCTGAGTACTTGATCCGTGTCAGCGTTTCCATCTCTCGAAGCAACTCGCGTACCGTATAGTCACGGATTAATGAGGTCTCCCTCATCTTCTTCCGAATGGCACTTATCAGGATGACTGCAATAAACTGTATGAACAACCTACCGTCAACTGTGGCGGAAGAGTGCATGCGGAGGCGTTTCATGTCGAGTGTATTCTTCAGGTCATCAAAACATTTCTCCACCACATCCTTGTCCCGATATACCTGCATGGCCTTTACAGGATCCTTGATGCCATGGGAGATAAGTGCCTGGAATCCTG
>DUPO01000001.1 GCA_012838275.1 Spirochaetales bacterium | reverse complement strand
GCTGCTCAGCTTTGAAAGGGAGAGGGTAACGCTGTTGGGAAATTGGTAAAAACTTGCCGATTTTCTGAATTTTTAGTATATGAATATATATACAAAGATAAGGAGGAAAGCCGATGAATATACGAAAAAGATTATTCACCCTATGCTCTTTGCTTTGTGTGAGTGCCGCCCTTTTGGTAGCAGCCCCCACGGCAGAGAGACTATACAACGATGTAGAGGCTCTGGATTACCAGAACCAAAGTCTGGAGAGCATCAAGAAAGCATACGACAATCTCGATGACGGTCTCTCCCGAGATGCCCGACAAGCCCGAAAGGATATGCTTGAAGCCAGGGAAAAGGGAGATCTGACAGCCTATCTGGAGGCATATGAAAGATTTGAGAAGCTCAAGACCTTCAGGATGAAAGGTGAAGAGAGCAATCTCCTGCTTGGCCGGATCATGGCCGAAGCCGAACCCAAGAGAGGCGAGTATGCGTCATGGCTCTATCAGAGAAGCGATTCCTACAGCCCGCTGCTTACCCTCGATTTTTCTTCCCAGGGAGATACCTACCGATACAGTTACCGCCAGCAGATACAGAAGCCGCCTCTTTCTGAGGTCACCCTTCCGGACTTTACGCAGCTACGCGCGAACAGCAGCCAGGTAGGGATACTCAAAGGGTGGGGGCTCACCCCCGATGAGCTGACCTACAAGGCCGGTGAGACCATCAAGATGCCGTATACGAACCAGACCCTATATGCCATTTGGGAAAGTGGTGTCCGGTTTGTCAGCGAAGGTCGCGATACCCTCTACGAGGGAGTCGGGCAGGGTAGCGAGGTAGTGGTTCCCACCCCCTCCACAGATGATGCTTCTGCAATCTTTGTCGGATGGTATGATAGGGGCACCGATACCCTGTTGACCAATAGGGAGACCTATACCGTTGAAGGCAAGGGTGCCCTGTTCGAGCCTTTGTGGAAGAGCCTGCATATTCCTGCGGTAGAGCCTCTCTACTATCCCAGTGACGCCCTACCCAAGAGGACCCAGCTGGGTGTTGGCTTCCTCCTGCAGAACAAGGGAAACCTCGATCTGAAGGGTTTGGTGGCGACCTTAGAAACTGAGGATCCGAATGTTACGATGCTTGTGGACAAGCTGGCTCTGGGTTCCCTCTCTTCTGGCAGATACACAACCAATAACAGCAGGTTTGCGACAACAGGTCCCTTGGCAATACGGGGTGGCTACAATACCTTCAGGTTTGTCATCTCCGACAGTGCCCCTTCAGGAGGCAGGATTCCGTTCGTTTTGACAATCTCTGACAGCAACGGCGATTCGTGGTCACTGCCGGTCGAGTTCACCGTGGAGTAGAGAAAGAGAGTAAGAGACTTGCCATACTGCTTTGATGTGGCGATGTTTGCATTCCCTGAGGCTTACGAGTAAGAGAGTAAGAATAAGGGTCTGAAAGCAGTAGAAACCAAAACAGAGACGGGAGTGCCGGATGCACTGCCGTCTCTGTTTTGTTGTATCCGATCATGGGGTCATGTGGTGTACCAATGAGCCGAAGAATCGATAAACCTGCGGATGATGGCTAGTACTGCTCTGCTATATAGACCCCACGCATGGATTCCTCGGTGCTCATTCCCATGGGTATCTGGACAAAGGGTCCATTGAGCAGGGTTGCAAAAGGCGAGTTTGGGATGAAGCGTAGCCGCTCTACCTGTTTGTTTTGCAAGAGTGAAACAAGGGTTGTTGCCGCATCCCTGTCCATCGCCATCGCCTCCACAGCTATGCCGTCCTTGATGAAGGCATAGGCACCTTCGACTGAAACGAGCTGGTACCCTGAGGTGAGGAAGGCCCAACTCAGTTCATCACGCATCAGGGCGCCTTCTTCCTTGGTCGCCTCCCGGTAGATCTTGTCGAGGTCTGAAAAGGGGAGGTCCTGTCCTCCGTTGGCGGCTGAGACTGGGTCCTTTTCGCTGCTGTCCATGTTTTTTGGAATCCAGTACTCCTCCATAAAGGAGGTGGTGAAATAGCCATTCGCCTCATAGAAGGGCCTGACTGCAGGGAAAAGGGTGATGGGGTGGCCTGTTGTTGCTTTTGTATAAGATAGGAGCTCGCTCATGATGCCCTGCTTGCGATGGTTGGCGTAGGTGGCTGCCCCTACGATGAAGGAACACTTCTTCTCTTCGTTGTCCTGAAAGTAGGTCGATGGCAGTGCATGCAGCGCACTGACAATCTCCCCTCCCTTGCGGGCGACCACGATGTGTTCCGCCTGGAAACGCTGGGTGAAGAAGTTCTCGAGGAATTCGGCCTCTTCCTGGAAAACTATCGACCAGAGCATTTTCAGTTGTCCGTAGTCTTTCGCCGTTGCCCGTTCGATCTTCATCACTGCCTCGTTATGCGGTACTTCTCGACCATAAGGTCGGGTTTGTAGGAGAGCTTCGCCTTCCTCAGGCCCGGGACCCCCGCATCTTCCTGGCGGTTGATGTACTGGACATCGGAGAGGTACATCGAGCAGAAGAGCTGGTTCACAACTGAGTAGATGCCTGCATAGGAGGTGTCTGCCTTTTCAAAGTGGACGATGGCGAGCTTGTCGTCAATGATCTCACCTACAGTGAAGGCTGTAAGGGTATGGTCGACACAGATCAGGATGCCGACGAGCCCCAGGTTGTCCCAGTTGTCGAAGGTTCTTTTCAGCGCCCCGAGTTCGGCCTTGATCTCCTCACTTATCTCGTCCTGGTTTTCCAGCCATGTGGTCGATGCCATCCTGTAGCATTCGCCTCGTTCCTCTTCGGTGCGCAGGGGGCGTACCGAGTAGGTATACTTGCGTTCGAATTGGGAGATGTGGTTGCGTTTGCTTTGCAGCTTCCTTCCGCGGAGCTTTATCAGTTTCTGACTCTCGTAGAGGTAGTCATCAAGGTCACGTACATGTACGGAGCTGTATCCGAGCTTTTCAAGCTCTTGGGCCTGTTCGGCAGGTACGCATTCCAGTTGGAAGCGTTGTCCGCTCTTTTTGCAGTGCTCTTCCAGTTCGGCCATTGCCTTGGGCAGGTCATCTGTGATGGGAAGGAGGAAGACGTCATCTGTAGCAAGGTGCATATAGAGTGCCGTATCAGTCTTGCAGATGGTGAGGCCGATGGCCTCTCCCCAGATTACGCTGTAGGAGTAGTAATATTCATAAGCAAGATATTTGCTTTCAGTAGGAAACAGGTCTCTGTCCTTCTCGGACGGTTTATAGAATTCTAGCATGGTACCTCAATAATATATGTGTATCTATTCATACGTTGTTTTCAATCATTCGTCAAGATTGGTCATACGATAAAAATGTACTGCTAAGATATAATGGAGGCAACTGACAGGGAAGGGTTGTCCCGGAGGTAGCTTTTTATCTGGTTGATTTCAGATATGGTTCGGTGCGACAGCAACGCGTCTGGTAGCACTATCCATAGGGAAAAAGGTGTGTTTTACCTGTATTATTTCTAATAAAATTATATGTTACAATCAATTAGGTTAGGTGCTTGACAGCAGTTTGTCCTAGACTGTATTCTTTTGACATGAATAGCCAATCAGAACTGACATTGCGCCTGATCAATAAGATCCAGGCGGAAAACCCGACGATACTCCCTCTGTTTGTAGATACGAGCCTCAGTGATGCTGAGTTGGTAGATGCCCTGCGATCTCACTACAGCTCCTATATGCAACAAGAGTATCCGGTTGCCTGGGCGTACTATACCGGTGAAGGTCAGAGCGAACAGGACTACTACAAACTCTCCGCCAGGGCCATGGCATATTTGAGGATAATGGATTATCTCGATCATGAAGGGGTGGCCTTCTCCGATTGGAACTTGCATGGGCAGGAGGTCGTATCAAGGCCGATCTCCTTGCTGAGAAGGGTCCTGACGGCCCAGTGCAAAGAGTGCAGCCCGGACTTTCTCGAGGATACGGCCCACCTGTTTGCCCAGCTGAGTGAGGTTGACGAGTCCCACATCCCCACCCGAAGTCAGGTACAGCAGTGGATGGACCGCCACGACAGTGGCCTGGATCCTAAGGTCATAGCATGGCGTGCTCACAATAAGGAGCGCATCGTTTCGCTGCTTATTGAGAAGCTGAAAACCAGAAAAAGCAAAAGCTCCCACTACCAACTTAAAGAGGGGATGAGTGACAAGGAAATACGCAAACAGGTGCTCGCCTGGTGGAGGGAGGATCGCTTCCATCTGCACTTCGCCGTTCGGAGTGCGGATGAGCTGAACAAGTATCTGGACCGTTCAATGAGTGGGGAAGAGCTGAGGGTCATGAGGGAAGCCGAACAGAAAGGCATCCCCATCTTTGCCACCCCATACTTCCTTTCCCTGATTGATACGAGGGACAAAAAGGGAGAGCTGGAGTCTGGCGACGATCTTGCCCTCCGCACCTACCTGTTTTACAGTCAGGACCTTCTTGATGAGTTCGGCACGATTGTTGCCTGGGAGAAGGAGGACATAGCAGAGCCTGGCAAGCCAAATGTGGCAGGATGGACCCTCCCTTCCCATAATGTCCATCGCCGTTACCCTGAAGTTGCAATCTTCATCCCTGATACCATGGGTCGTGCCTGTGGAGGGCTTTGTGCCTACTGCCAGAGGATGTATGACTTCCAGGGTGGCAGATTCAACTTTGAGCTTGAGAAGCTTCGCCCGCGTCAGAGCTGGCAGAAGATGCTTGAAATCAATATGGAGTATTTCCGCAACGACCCCTATCTTTCCGACATCCTGATCACAGGCGGAGATGCCTTCATGAGTTCGGTGAACTCTTTGAAGCAGATCCTTGATGCTGTGCTTGTGATGGCCCAAAACAAGTTGAAGGATAACGAGAGCCGAAGCGAGGATGAAAAATATGCAACCATGCGACGGGTAAGGCTGGGGACAAAGATCCCTGTCTACCTGCCCCAACGGGTCACCAAGGAGCTTGCAAAGGTGTTGGGTGATTTTAGGGAGAAAGCCAGGGAGGTCGGCATCAGCCAGTGTGTGATCCAGACCCACATCTCATCAGCTATGGAGATAACCCCCGATACGAGGAAGGCCGTTGCAAGGCTCCTCGCTTCCGGATGGGCGGTGACCAACCAGGAGGTCTTTACCGTAGCCGCATCCAGAAGGGGACACTCGGCAAAGCTGAGGAAGGTCCTCAACGATATCGGTGTGCTGCCTTACTACACTTTCTCGGTAAAGGGCTTCAAGGAGAACCGGGAGCTGTTTGCCACCAACTCCCGCTCCACACAGGAGCAGGTTGAGGAGAGTTCCATCGGCCAGGTGGCCCAACGCTATCATGCATCCCTGAGGTCGTTTATGAGCGATGCACCCAATATGGCGGCGAATATCGACTCCATCCGCAAGTCGGATGAGATTCCCTTTCTCGCAACCGATCGCAATACCCTCAACCTTCCTGGGGTAGGGAAGAGCAATACGTATAGGACCATCGGCATTACAGATGATGGGCGGAGAATCCTTAAGTTTGAATTTGACAGTACCCGTCCTCACAGCAAGGTCATTGAGGAGATGGGCTCGGTCATTATCATCGAGAGCAAGTCCGTAGCACACTACCTGAGGCAGATTGAGGCGATGGGTGATGACCCTAGAGAGTATCAGTCCATATGGGGGTACTCTGCAGGAAGCCTGGCTCCGAGAAGTGCTGTTTTTGAGGGTATTTAGTAGGGTTTTCACTATCATGTGCAATATGTTCTCTCATTTTTAGTTCAAACCTGCATAGCTGTTAGTTTCTGTTACATATTGTTATATTTGTGCTACAACTCCGCCTTATTTGTGGCTTTATAGCAAATAAAAGGGGTGATATACATATTTTCATTGACATATGCCAGAAAAGCGTGCATTTTCTATGAGAAGTGATTATCAGATTTTGGTAGGTAAATGATGAAACAGGTGCTTGATGGGCTGTGTAGGGATGAAGAGGATCGGATGGTATTCGCTCTTGTGAGTTTTATCCGAGAAAAGAAGCTGAAGAGCGGCGATAAGCTTCCTTCCATACGGACCTTCTCCCAGGAGTTTGACCTGTCGCAAAGTCAGGTTCGATCTGGCCTCATGCGTGCATCTGCACTAGGGCTCATCAAGATCGTCCCCCGTTCAGGCTGTTATGTCGCAGATCTGGGCTTGTCAAATCTGATAGGCCCGTTTGCGCTGCTGTTCGAGGCTATGTACACAGATGAGCAGCCCCCACTTTTCGATCTCTATGAATTGAAGACTACCTTGGAAAGGGGAATTTCCAAGCGGGTTGCAAAAATCAGGACCATTGAAGACCTTGCCGATCTGAAGCGAATTTTGGATATGATGGATGGTGCGACAGAACATACGGAGATGGTCCGTCTGGATGAGATATTCCACAATAAGCTCGCTGAGAGTTCCCGCAATCCACTTTTCTTCTCCCTTATCAGCGTCATCCACTCGATGCTTCGTGAGTCCCGTCTGCACTATTCCGATTTTGTTTCTGAATTTCCCCAGTCACGACAAGAACATCGGGAGCTGTATGAAGCGATTAAGAATAAGGATGACCTTCTGGCGAGCGATATTGCCGAAAGACACAGCAACCGAAGGAAAAATATTCTCGTGATGAATCATTAGGACGACTAGAAAAGCCTTGTCATTTTCAGCTGAGCCTTTCCCAGTTCGCTTCTACGGAAATAAATCGGGGGCATCCCCTACACAGCATCTTGCCATTGCCTTTTCTCAAGGATAGATGGGGACTCTCTTGAACTTAAGCCGGACCGATGTTACTGTTTTCATATGAATTGGTGAAGAGGAAGTCATTGGCTTTCAAATCAAACGGCTTCCTCTTCTTTTCTCCTTATGGGATTCTCTCCCTGTCTTACTCCATTAAAACATAGT
>DUPO01000217.1 GCA_012838275.1 Spirochaetales bacterium | reverse complement strand
GAAAGGCCGAAAATAAGATTATTTCTCCTGTTTATTTTCATTCAACTCTTTGGCAGTATTTACTTCAAAGCTATTGGACCAAATCGCCTAAAGGGATAGGCTCCAGCACATCAAGAGGAAACCTCGTGTTTTGAGAATATTTCAGTTCACCATTTTCATGTGAAACTACCCGCTGACATTAGCGAAACAATAAAACTGAGAAGACTTAGGAAGCGTTGAGAGGGGATGGACAGTATCCATTTGATCTACTTAAAGCCACCCTTCCTTCTTCAAAAGATCATCCAATTTGTCTACCAGTCTCCCGATGTAGAGCGGCAGATCACCATTTGCTATGTGTTCTATCACACCCACTACATCAGATTCAAAGGAGTCGGGCAGTATCGTGCAGACTCTCTTGGCCCACACTACAAGGTGCTTTTCTCCAGGATGCGTCTGACGATTGATGGCAAATATAATGTCGAAGTAACTTGCAAGGAGTGCTGTCGTCCTGTGGGCTTGGCTTACCAGATCGGAGCGAAGGATAGCAAGTTCAATCTGTTCCTGGAAAGAAGCCATCAGTTTGCTACGAAGCAAAGGATGGTTTTTCGCAATGATGGCCTTGGCCAATGCCTCGGGATATGGAGTATCCAACTGCTTCTGGATATGAGCAAACTTTCCATCAGTGTCATGAAGTATGGTGGATGTCTTCAGGTTATGGATGAAGGCTGTGCTGTACCCTACCGATGCCTGATGATTATGCCATACCCTTTGTACCTGCTCTTCTGCCCATTCCAAGCTACGATACATAATATCAACAGCGGTTCCGTCTTTGAGGAACATCTCGTCCCCTTCATCAAAGAAGCTGTTGCCAACTTCAGCCCTTGTGGCAAAGAGGGCAGCCATTTCATGCCTGATCGCTAGGCTCAGAGGTTTCTTGCTGTAAACATACAGATCATAATCAGAGAATTCATCAACGACCAGTCCTGTGCGGGAACCGGACAGGACCAGGGCTTGGAGACCGTCTGTTCGTTTTAACCAGGATATGAGTTCTTGTATCATAGATCCATATAGTGTCATAGAACCAAGAAAGTAAAAAGCTTGGAACTAACAAGAACCTGCGCACTTCATGTTCGGACCAGATAGCACTCGATAGCTTTCCTAAGCTATCGAGTGCAAATATTCGGCAAAGTCGCTTCTCCCTTATACCAGGATCACAGCTTCCCTGATGAACATCTCCTGCAAATCCCTGACATCATTCTCATTCCTTTTGAATATGAAGTTTAGGTTCGGATACTTCTGGAGCATCTTGAGTTGCAAGAATACCCCTAACCCATTCCTTTCAGAAATCGTGTTTTCAACGTATGACAGCGGGTTGTTCTCCCACTCCAGTTCATAAAGCAGACTCATGTCCTCAAGGTTTGACACTTCATCCAGAGAGCAACTGATCACAGGCTCATTAGGATGATCCAAATAGAAGATGCCTTGTGAAGAGTTCTGTTTGAATCGGATCTGATGCCTTTTTAGGAAAGCGATCACAAACTCTGCGACACTGTCCTGTGAAAGAGAGGTAAGCATTTCTTGCATCTGGAAGTTAAAACTTCCTTCATATTGTATGACCATGGGAACCTCCTTGCAATCTGTGTATCTTGTATTACAACCTTCAGCACACCATTGTGCAAAGGTTTTTCAAAAGCTCCTTATCTCAATCGATAGCGACCTTTCCATAGTTAATTGAAAACTATCCCTACAGCGAAGTGTTACAACAATAGATACTTTTGTAAAAAGAGTGACTTCCGTGATTTTGAAAGAGGGACGACAACGATGAAACCTTCGACCTGCTTATGTACCAGAATGGCTCCAGTTCTTAGGTGATGTCTACACACAAATAGTGCACACTGTCGGGGTGGAAGTCAAGCATATAAACCTCCCTCCTCCGGATAAT
>DUPO01000216.1 GCA_012838275.1 Spirochaetales bacterium | reverse complement strand
TCTCAATACAAACATCGACTTTGGGATTGCATTTTCAACCCCACTCTTGGCAAATGCGTTCAAGGAGAAGGTATTCCTCCTGCTTGATTTCGGCAACGTCTCCTATAGCGTCAACCCTTCAGCCGGGAAGGCCCTGGACAGGGGCCTTGTCAACATAGGGTTACGCCTGGTTCCAGTCAAAATCCTCAAGTCGGTCTATCTTGCTGCCGACCTGAGAGCACTCGATCTCTTCGACCACAAGGGAAGGGCTTTGAGCGTAGGGCTCTCCCTCTCCTTCAGACCGACCTAAGGGAAATAAAACCATATGATTTTCAGAAGAAACGGCCCCCACATCAGTGGAGGCCGCTTTTCTCTATCCGACGGGAAAAGATACCAGGTCACTCGAATTCAAACACCTTGATCATGTTGGTCTGCCCGGAACTTCCAACCGGGACTCCTGCTGTGATCACCACTGAATCTCCCTTTTTCACATGTCCCTCTTCCTCCAAGAAAGTAGGGGCGAAAGCAAGCAGGGAGTCCACACTCTTTTGAGGTTCAATGAGGATAGGAGTTATCCCCCACGAGAGTGAGAGCATCTGCACAACCGATTTCCTAGGGGAGAAAGCAAGAAGAGGCACACTGGGGCGGAACTTGGAAATAAGGCGTGCGGTACTTCCTGTCTGTGTAAAACAGGCGATGTAAGAGGCATGGACCGAAAGCGCCAACTCCCTTGTAGCGAGGCCCACAGCCTCTGTCCTTGTCGGATTCTTTCGCGCTTGAGTATTTTCCATGGAGTACAGCTGGTTGAATACCAACCGCTGGAAGTCAGTGCTACGCTCGGTAAGCAGGGCTATCCTGCTCATCGTAAGCACAGCCTGCAAGGGGTAATCCCCTGCTGCGGTCTCACCTGAGAGCATTACCGCACTGGTACCATCGAGAACGGCATTAGCCACATCGTTGGTCTCAGCCCTGGTGGGACGAGGGTTGTGCATCATCGATTCAAGCATCTGTGTCGCAGTAATGACAGGCACCCCGTATGTGATGCAACTGCGGATGATGGATTTCTGAATCAGAGGGACCTCTTCCGCCGGCACCTCTACCCCGAGATCCCCTCGGGCTATCATGATGGCACTGGACTGCTTGATAATGGATTCCAGTGCTGTTACAGCTTCAGGTTTCTCAATTTTAGCAATGATAGGTATGGTCCGACCGAACCTCTTCTTCATCAGGGTCTTAAGAGCTTTGACATCTTCTGCACTGCGTACGAACGAGAGTGCGACATAATCCAGATTATTCTCAAACGCAAAGGCCAAATCCTTTTCATCTTTCTCAGTAAACGAGCTGAGATGCATCAAGGGAACTTTGGGCAAGTTCACTCCCTTTCTCGGATATATGACCCCATCTTCGACAAAGGTACAATGGATGTCACTGTCCTCTATCTTTTCAACTATCAGAGAGACCAGACCATCATTGATCAGGATCTGACTGCCGGGAAGAATCTCCTGATGGAGATACGGATAGTCGATACTGATGCGCTCCTTGGTCCCAACACACGGCTTGGTGGATATGATCAGGCTATCTCCTTTCTCAAAGGAGAGGGAGGGCTCTGCAAGCTGTCCCACTCTAATCTTCGGACCTTGAAGGTCCATAAATATGGCAATGGGAATCCCCAGCTTTTCGCTGGCAGCACGTGCCCTATCATGACGAACTTGCTGTTCGGCTGCAGTGCCATGGCTGAAATTAAGTCTGATGACCCGAGCCCCGCCCTTAATGATCGACATTATGACTTCCATCGATTCTGATGCCGGTCCGAGAGTCGCAACGATCTTTGTATAAGTTGCTTGTATGAGCATGGTAGCCCCCTTTATACCTCTATCATCATCTATAAAGGTCTTTTTGTAAAGTTTCCTCGAATCACCCCAACGGGTGAGTTTGAAATAGTCCCCTATGGGTAGGCGAATCATCATCGCAGGCGATTGTGATACTCTGCCAAAAGCTTATCATTATCATATGAATGGAAGAAAAACCAAAGACCTGCTGCTTGTTGCAGCTATACTACTGCTAAGCATAGTCTCCTTGATGCAGATAGGGAAGCTGCATATCGACAGCTCTACAAATGCCTTCATTCCCCAGAAAGCACCAGTAGTGCAGACCAATGATGAGATCGAAGGGGCGTTCGGATCTCTCGACCTCATTGTGGTCAATCTCTACAATGAGCATGGCTCAATGCTGGAGACTCCCTCCCTCGCCTTGCTGGAGAAGGTCACCAAAGCGATAGAGCCCTTGCCGCTAAGCTCTTCGGTAACCTCTCTGACCAATACCGACCATCTCGGCAGCTCGGCTGAGGGCCTTCTTGTGGAGAAGCTCTATGACAAGAGTGAATCCGATGCCCTAGGAAAGTTACAGTCGCGCATCGGAGAGTGGGGAGACCTCTATGAGGGGAACCTGATCTCGCGTGACAGGAGCATGGCATCGATCATCGTCGAGGCAAAGGTCGGAGCGGACATGTCTTTGCTGCTTGACCAGATCAATGCAGAAATCGCCAAGATAGAATTGGGACAGCTCAAAGTATCCATGATAGGGCTCCCTGTAGTAACCGATGCGATCGAACAGAGCTTGCTCACTGATCTGGCGATTCTTGCCCCGATAGTCGGATTGCTGATCATTATCATCCTTTTGTTCTCATTTGGCAGGTTCAGAGCTGTCATTCTCTCCCTTTTCTGTCTGTTGGTGTCAGCAAGTCTCATGCTTGGACTCATGGCGGCCCTACAGCTTACCTTTACGATGGCCACCATGCTAGTGCCGGTTCTTCTGCTGATCGTGGGCAGTGCATATACCATCCATATCCTCAGCCATTTCTATGAAGAGGCCTCCAATTCGGTTGAGGGCCAGACACGAGAGGGGCGGGAAAGGATTATCACCACGGTTGTCAAAAGGAATCGCAATCCCCTCATCATGGCAGGAGCCACAACCGCAGCAGGCT
>DUPO01000215.1 GCA_012838275.1 Spirochaetales bacterium | reverse complement strand
TTATCACAGGATTCTCTGCCGCCAAGAGCGGACTAAGTGCGAGCAGCACTGCCATGCAAGTGAGAATGATTTGCTTGGTTGTCTTTCCTACCATGTGAGGTTCTCCAAGGTAAAGATGCTCCTATCCAGCTTTGGGTTTGCCTCGAAAGTATCAACAGTCATGAGGGTTGCAGAGTCCTTCTTCATCTTGTCCTCGATCCTGCTCTGCTTAGGGAGTACCCTGTCCCCTGACTTGAAGGTTTCCAGTACCTCCATCACCTTGAGCAGGCGGCCCTGAGCGGTTGAGTACTCTGCCTTCCAGACAAGGAAGGACTCGGTGTCTACCCATATCTTCTGGATCGGATAGGCTACAGAACGTGTCTTTGCCGTCAGGGTCAGTACATGGCACTCTTTCTCTTTGAAGGTTTCCAATCCTTCAAGCTTTGCCTTGTAATTGTCCAGGGTGTTCTTCTCTTCGGTCATGTCCTCATAGGAGATGTCCGAGCCTAGCATCGACTGCCTGAGGGCCGCCCCCTGCATCCTGATGAGCTGTTCGGCATCAGGGTAGAAGAGGTAGAGGCTGCCCTCTGTACGAAGGATTTTCTGACCGCGCTCTGCCTTGCTGGTGAACTCGATCAGGGAGTCTTTCTCCCCTTGGCTCCAGGACCTGAAAAGGCTGGTCTTGGTCCCGAAGCGATCTGTAGTCTGGATCGAGCCGGTGGAGTAGGTCGTCTCGAACGTTGAGAGCCTATCCATCTCATGTATGATCTCTTCTGCGCTCAAGGCGAAGAGCATGGAGGGGAGGGCAAAAATCAGCACTCCTATAAGTAATAAAGATAATTTTCTAGACATAGCGTAGAGCCTCCACAGGTTGGATTTTTGATGCACGGCGAGAGGGTATGAACGTGGAAAGCGTGGAGATTACCACTGCATAGGCCCAAATGACAAGAGACTTGATCACGCTCGTCTCAGGGTAGAGTATAGAAGAGACTTCCATATCTATGCCGCTTAAAGCCTCGGTGAAGTCGAGCCCTATCCTGCCCATATAGTAGGTGCCTATGTAGCCGATGGCCACCCCGATAGCCGAACCTATGACACTGATAAAGAATCCTTCCAGAAGGAAGAGCCTTGTCAGTTCCGAGCCTTGCATGCCAAGGGCAGAGAGCGTTCCGATCTCACGCATCCTTTCGAAGATCACCATCATCGTCGTGTTGATGATGACCGTGCTGCCAAGGACAAAGAAGAACATAGCTATGAAATAGTATGCAACCTTGGCTATCCTGAGCATGCTGTACATCTTGTTCAGGTCTTTCCAGGAGCGGGTATCGGTAGAAATGCCCAGTTCACGTTCTATTTCATTCCCGATTTGCATTGCGGTTTGCTTCTCGTCTGCTCCCTCTTCAAGCAATATCAAAATCTCTTGGGTTTGGTCGCCCATCCCAAGAAATGTTTGGACTCGGTCGAGCGGAGCCCAAATGGTGTTGGCATTGAGCGCTGCAACAGGGAAGCCTGCTAAGCCCACAATCTGAAATGTGATGGCATTGCTTCCCCGAGTCGCTGTCGTGCTGAGCAAAGTAACCTTGCCGCCTAGGGTAAGGCCCATGTCCCTTGCCAAGGCAAATCCCATCAGGGCCTCATTCTTTCCCGCTTCGGGAAGCCTGCCTTCCTGTAGTACCGAGGGGAAGTCGATGAAAGCCTCTTCTTTGCTGAAATCAACGCCGATCCCCATGACGCCATGGGTCTTCTCCCCCAGGTACATGTTCGCAGGGAAATTGATCCGGGGTGTTGCGGCCCGTACGTCGCTGTTTTCCGTAAGGATCGGCTCAATGCTGTTCCAGTCGACTCCAAGGTGCAAAGGATTGTACCGTTCATACTTCTCAAAGTCGGCATGCCGGATACGCACCTGTCCTGTGTAGTATGACTGGAGGTTGTTTGCCATGTCGGTCTCCATCCCGTCGAGGAGGCCGAAGAGCATGACAATGCTCATGGCAGAGACTGCGATTGCAACAGCCGACAGGGCCGAACGCCTCAGGTTTCTGAATATGTTTCTGAACGCTAGTTTTGGTAGGTTTCTTATCATCGTAAGGCTCTCCTATTGGTGCCTGAGGCAAGCCGGTATATCCATCTTAAGCGCACGCCTGATGGGAATGAGCGACACAATCATGGAAAGCGCGATCCCTGAGACGAAGGCTATGACAAAGCTTTTGATGCTCCAGGTTCCTCGAATGATATTTTGGACCCTGTATCCAAAATCCATATCACGAAGCAAAGAACCGTAATTGATACCCACCTCGACCAGAAAGATGTTTCCCAGAGCTCCCAGGACGATACCTGCCAGGGCTCCCAGCAACCCAATGCCACCAGCCTCAAAAATGAAGGCGAGGCGAATATGGTTGTCTTTCATTCCCATCGCCCTCATCATGCCTAGCTCGCGGGTCCGCTCGTACATTGCCATCAGCATGGTGTTGGAGATGCCCACTGCTGCAATGATAAATACCAAAAAGAGGATGATGCCTGTACCTCCGCGTTTTGCTTCTGCTATTGCAAGATAGTCCTTGGCCATCTCTCTCCAGCTTTGTGCCTCAAGATTGTTAAGGCCGGAAGCATCAAGGGCAGTCTGTATCTTGATGACCTCAGTATCCACATCGGCACGGTTAGGCAGGAGGATATCAATTTCTGTTACTGATCCCTCCATACCCAGTACGGTGCCTGCACTGTCCTTGTCCATCATGATGAGGGTGCGGTTCACATTGGGGTTGGGGCAGTTGACGATGCCCACGACCTGGACATCTATCGCTTCAAAAAACCCCCCGTTCCCACGTGTAAGCAGGGTGACCCAATAGCCGATCTTTGCCCCTATGTCCTCTGCAAGCCAAGAACCCATGACGATACCCTCTTTCTCACCTTTGTTGAGCAGTCGTCCCTCTATGAGGGTATCTTCGAAGTGGAAGACCTGGTTGTCGGTATCCGGATCGATTGCTGTCACCAGTACCGAAAGGTTTCCGTCCTCACCGAAGTCATCGCTGTAGAGGATCATGTCAGCCTTGAACATGGTGCGCTCTGTTGCCGTATAACCCTCTTGCTTGAGGATATCGATGACTTGTTGTGGATGTTCTATTCCCTCTTCCAAGGGATAGAGAAGCCTGTCAGGCCAATACTCTTTTGTATGAATTCTCACTGAGGATGTCTCATACCAGAGCAGGTTACGCTCCGATTCCACCTCGATGCCGAGAAGCAGGGAGTCGACAATGACATACATCATCAAACCAAGTGCAATGGCTATGGCTGTGATGACGGTGCGCCTTTTGTATCTGGCGAGGTTCTTCATCGCGAGGGTAAAGATGAATTTCATCCTTCTCTCCTCTCATCGCTGATGATGGTCCCGTCATGCAGGAGCACAAGGCGGGAGGCGTAGTCCATGACCATCTGGTCATGGGTTGAGAAGATGAAGGTTGTCTTATACTTTTCATTCATCGCCTTCATCAGCTTGAGGATCTCCTCGCCTGTCTTGGAGTCGAGGTTTGCAGTCGGTTCATCAGCGAGGACTATCTGGGGGTTCTTGATCAGGGCACGGGCTATGGCGACGCGCTGCTGCTGGCCTCCGCTGAGTTTGCCTGGACGGCGATGTTCCATGCCTTCCAGTCCGACTTCCTTGAGAAGTTCCATCGTGCGGCTTCTGGTCTCCTCTTCACTGATATTCAGGATGGAAAGGACAAAAGCCACATTCTCATAGGCAGAAAGTACTGGGATAAGGTTGTAGGTCTGAAAGACAAACCCAAGGTTATTCCTGCGAAATTCGGTCATCCCTTTCTTGCCCATCTCGGTTACCTTTTCACCATTGATGGTTATCTCTCCTTCATCTATGGCATCTATGCAGCCGATGAGATTGAGCAGCGTTGTCTTGCCTGAACCCGAAGGCCCTGCTATGGAGATGAACTCCCCAGCAGCAATTTCCAAGGATACTTTTTTCAACGCTTTTACGACGGTCTCCCCTGTCTTGTAGTTGCGCGATACATTCTCAATCTTGATCATCTGCTACTCCTCGTCTCTTTGGGTTTTGGATGTTGCCTCGGATTGGTTTTTCTTCTTTGGAATGTTTGCTTCTTGGGTCTTTTGGATGGCTGCTGTCCCTAGTACTGCCCCAATATCCATATGGTCCAGAATGGATGCGGGCAGGAGCATCATGGAGTTGTTCTGCCTGATACCTTCGTAGATCATGTTCATTGATCGCAGTTGCAATGCGACGGGGTCGTTTGCATACTCCTTTGATGCTTCGGTGAATTTCTTGGCTATTTCCACCTCCGCTGCTCCCAGTATGATCCTCGACTCTTTCTCCCTCTCTGCCTGGGCCTGTTTGCTCAACGAGT
>DUPO01000214.1 GCA_012838275.1 Spirochaetales bacterium | reverse complement strand
TGCCTCCGCCGATATCAACAATCATCGCCCCTTTGGACTTGAAGATATCAATGCCGGCACCAAGGGCGCCCGCCTTGATCTCCTCTTCGATGAATGCATCGGTGATGCTCATCTTAGATGCAAGGTCAATCATGACATCCCGTTCAATCTTGGTCACCTCGGAGGGACAGCAGATTACGCAGGTTGAGGTCTCCATAGCCTTTGCGCTCAGATTGTCAATCTTTGACAATACGTAAGTCAGCAGGGATTTGGCTGCCCTCATGTCTGAGATCACACCGCTTCGTAGGGGTTTGATGACCGCTATCTTGGAGTGTACCTTGCCAAGCATACGATGTGCATCGATGCCTGCCGCCACTACCTTCCCTGACTCACGGTCGAAAGCGATCACGGAAGGTTCATTGAAAATGATACCTTTCTTATCCTGATAAACGAGCAGGTTTGCTGTTCCAAGATCAATGCCTAGCCCGATTTTTTCTTTGTTTGCACTTGAATTCATGCGATTATCTTCCCCCTATACTTCACTGTAAAAGTATTTACTTGTCATCTTGAGCAATTTTTTGCATCCATCAACTACTGCGGTGAGTGGAGCCTCAGAAAGATAGACAGGAACCTTTGCAATATCTTCGATATACTCACGAAGGCCCAGAATCTGTGATCCGCCTCCGGTAAGATGGATTCCGGTATCCACCAGATCTCCTGCGAGTTCTGGGGGAGTCTCTTCAAGTGTGCCCAAAAGCACAGACTTGATGGGATCAAAACAGGCCAGCAGGATTTCACGAATTTCCTTGGTGTCGAGCTTTACACTCTGCGGAAGCCCTGAGACCAGGTCCCGGCCCATTGCCTCATAGAAAAGAGGCTGGAAGTCTTCATCGACAGGATAGGGTCCGGTAAGCGAGGAAAGGAGGATTTTGACCTCTTCTGCTGTTTGAAATCCGATCTCCAATTTGTGCTTTGTCTTCACATGATCAATGATTTGCCGGTCGAAGAAATCTCCTGCTATCTTGATCGATTTCGAGAGAACGACATCTCCTAAGGAAAGGATGCCTAAATCAGTGGTGCCCCCTCCGATGTCCATAACCATATGGCCCTTGGGTTCGAAGATGTCCACTCCAGTCCCCATGGCGGCTGCCTTGATCTCTTGCTGGGTGACGGTATTCTCAATACCCAGGCTGTGCCCCAGTCTGATGATGGCTTCCTTTTCTGTAGCGGTTATATCGGCCGGGGTACAGATAAGGAGTTTCCCGATGTTATGAACTTCTGAGGAGAAGATTTTGTCCAGTGTGAAAATGAGGATTTCTCGAATCAACTCAATGTCAGAGATAACTCCGCCTTGTAGGGGACACACAACGTCAAATTTCTCATGGTTCTTTCCCTGGAGTCTGGCTGCCTCATGCCCCACACAAATCACTTTTCTTGTAGCTTTGTCTATGGCAATGAATGAAGGCTCGTTAAACATCGTTCCTTTCCCTTCCACATAGATAAGCAAATTTGATGTGCCGAGATCAACACCAACCGAAAGACCTTTTTTTTCCATCATAGCTCTCCCTTTAATTTTCACTGCTGGCCGTACAGGAATACCTGCCATCATGTTTAGATTTAACCTTTTTCGATTCTTACATGGAGTTTAGAAGGTGTCAAGGATTAGTTTGTATTTGTTTGTATAGTAATAGGTTATGACATACTTCACATGTCAAATCACCCTGTTGTTTAGGAGATAGTCATGACATATTTTACAAAATAAAATAGCCTACAGTACTGTAGGGTCCTTATAATGTTACGTTTCTTTGATAGCAATTACTGATGAAATAAGGAAAACAATCGTTTTAGAGTATAAAGCCTGCTTATTACGTAACTTATCAACCACTTATACCCTTTGTTCAATTTCTGCCAACGTATGTCAGCATTATTCGCTGTGTTTTTCTGCAATTTCTTCTTAAGTTGTTACGTTCCTACCATATTTTAAGCTTTTCAAGCACAAAAGATTGGAAATTATCGAAAATTTTCCACTAATTGAACTTGTGTTGCACTAGGATTATCAGGAACAGAATGCCCATACAGGGCCATGAGGATGTAGCCATGGCAAAAACAACACCTCCACACACCATGGAGTTGGGTTGGTGTTGGTACCATGCATGAGCCATCATGGTCTCTGATAATCATCTTGATAAAGAGTAAGAAATCACCACAGGAATCCTGTGGTGATGAGTGTTTCAAGGAGAGTTATTTATAAGATAGCGTAACTGACCAACAAAGCCATTGAGTGGTTCTTGTTCTTGTCATCAGTGGTTTCGTCAATGTTTATGAACCCGAAGTTGGCGCGAAGGTCAATGGAAATCCCATTGTCCAGGGCAGCGCCCGCGCCGATCACTAGTCCAAAATCATTTCGTTTGTCATTTTTAACGGTAGCTGTCACTCCAGATGATTCAACTATCGTTTCGTTAAGCACATGTATGCCGATTGAAGGACCTACAAGGAAGTAGGGATTTGCTGATCCCTTGAGGGGGATGCCGGCCTTCAGCAAGATCGGGATTTCAAGATAATCGAGATTAGCCTTCATGTCCCCACCGGAAGCATATATCCGATAGCCTTTCATAGTGTAGAAAATTCCTGGCTGGATAGATAGCTGCACCTGTCTTTTGTTGGAGTGGAAATTATAGTTGCCCTGTACTCCGACGGTTAGGCCAAATCGCGGGCTTCTATCGGAAAGAAGCGCATCGGTAGCCCCGTCAGCAGATAAGAAAGCCAGATTGGCGCCTGCGCTTACGCTTGCCCCGAAATCATCGGCATAGATAACCGTCGTACCGACTAACACCACTAAAAATACCAAAAGCCCCTTTTTCATCACTGTACCCCTTTAAAGATATGCATTTAAGTTCATAGTGTATTCCAATATGAAAAAAAATCAAAGGACAGTGAAAATACCTGACCGTCACCGTATCCGGAGTCATTGACACATAAGACCCCTAAACATATGCCTTGAAGGAGGGATCTAATGGATTTTTCGAGGATTTGGCAACAGCGTCTGCCTCATATTTATCCTCTGGCCTGTGATCTGGGAGTTTGTGAACCTCTCTGCAAGGACTCAAGTACCTGAGATGTTCCAAGTAGCGTCACAGTATAGGTTCCTGTATCCCCAAAAGATTATTACCTGTCTTGTATTTTGTTGTTTCTGGTATTTGAGTGGCAAGTCTGTGCTGTATCGTGTCACCTCTCAGGATAGTAAGGGTGAGCCGCTACGGCTAATGTAATGTGAGTGGGCTCTCTAAAGACTTTCTTGCTTATCATTCAAATAACCTTGCAAAGGTCTTTCACTTGTCTGTATCATCTAGGCAGGAATCTTATCCGTGATGGAACATCGTATTGTAGGGGTTTTAGCTAAAGACAATCCCATAAAGTCAATTATTTCCCCTTGTTTGATGTATCGGCCATCAGGGTCCCTTGTTTTATGCAAGGGCAACAAAATGAAGTACGAAGAAACCCTTCCTTTGGTTTTTTCGTATGACATGGTTTAAAGGGGAGCAAAGAGATGACAGTGTCAGAATACATACTTGCAGTTGGCCTCCATGAGAAGGAATTGGCAATACTCGAGCGCTGCTCTGAAGGTGCTGCAATCCTGTCTTTTTCAGAAGGGGAAACGCCCAGCATCGAAGAAGGGGTATTTCTTCTCGTGGTTGACGCGAGTTCCTCAGGCTTCTCTTTGGAAGCTCTCCAAGAAAATATATTAGAAAATCCTGCATTCTCTG
>DUPO01000213.1 GCA_012838275.1 Spirochaetales bacterium | reverse complement strand
TTAGGGTAGGGGGGACATGCATGCACGCTACAGAACGGAAACGGGTAATTATGGAGTTATTGAAAGAAAACGATTCTGGTGATGTGATAACCTTATCGAATTATCTTGCAGTATCCAAGGTTACCATTCGCAAAGATCTTGATGAATTGGCTCAGAAAGGGCTTGTCATGAGGACCCACGGTGGGGCTGTGCTGGCTGAAAGGACCAAGTTGGTTCGGCTCGTGTCAAACACCCTTTGCGAACGCACCTCCGAAAAGAAGGCTATCTGCAAAGAAGCGTTGAAATTCGTCCAAAATGGAAAAAGTATAATTATTGACAGTGGCAGTACCACAGTTCACCTCGCTTCTTTGGTTGCGAAGAAAAGACTCACTGTTATCACAAACAGTGTTCTTGTAATCAATGATTTGGCGGAAGCTGAATCAGTCGATCTCATTATAGCAGGAGGGCTGTTGCGTCGTCCTTCCCTGGCGGCTATGGGGTCTCCTACACGTTCCTATTTTGGTCAGATTCATGCTGATATCCTATTTTTAGGGGCTAGTGGATTCTCCTTGGAAGGGGGGGTAAGCTGCACAAACCTTATTGAGGCCGACACCAAGCAGGCTATGATCAATTGTGCGAGTCAAGTAATCCTGCTTGCCGACTCTTCAAAGTTTGGTTGCGAATCCTTAGCCAAGATATGTGACTGGAGTTCGATTGACGTACTCATTACCGATAATTTACCCCTTGAAAATTGCCAGGAGCTTGTTTCGAAGGGAGTCAATGTTTTAATAGCCGGCCATAGTGTCGGATAACCATAATAATTGTAATTTCTGGAGGAAATGTATGAAAAAGAAAAGTATCGTTGTAATTTTATTGGTGCTGTTGGCAGGTATGACCTTCCTTGCAGCAGCAGGCTCCAAGGAAGCTATCTATCCCGATCCTGAGAAGAATATCACCATTGTTGTCCCTCATTCGCCAGGGGGAAGTACAGACCTGATCTTCCGTACTCTTGCTGAGGAGATGAAGAGGGTGTCTGGTGTCAATTTTATCGTGACAAACATTACCGGAGCCGGTAGTGCGACTGGAACCAATGAAGTTATCAACGGAAAAGCTGATGGCTACATGTTTTTGGGTGCAGGTACGCATACCACCGCTGCAACCATGCAGGGACTGACCAAAGGGTACCTGGAACTCGACCATGTTGCAGCCCTTAACTGGGACCCCTTTATCATCGCTGTACGGACTGACAAGCCTTGGACAACCTTAAAGGAGCTTATAGAAGATGCAAAGAGCAGGCCTGGTAAGATTACCCTTGGTAATGCTGGAATGGGTGGTGCTACCGGTGTAGCCTCTGTAGGCCTCAACCTTGCTTTTGGCAAGAGCTTTAATGTTACCCCCTTCAATGGTGGGGCTGACCTGATCTCGTCTGTTCTTGGAGGCCATTGCGACGTGGGTATTTTCTCCCAGTCAGAAGTCATTGCCAACAAGGAGTCCTTCAGGCCCCTTGCTATTCTTGCTGATGAGAGAAGCAGTCTCGCCTCATTGGATTCTGTCCCCAATCTGAGTGATGCCGGGTATCCTGATATTACCATTCCTGGTGGTTCTTTCCGCTCTATCATGGTTAAGAAGGGTACAGGAGAAGCTGAGAAGAAGTGGCTGGCTGAAACAGCAGACAAGGCTTTCCATTCTGAGAATTTCCAGAAGTTCATGAAGAACAGTGGGTTGATCCCCGTATTCAGCACGTTAGAAGATTTTGCTGCCTACGATGCTACCATTGTTGCGGACTATGAGCCGATTCTTAAGGAAGCGGGACTCTATAAGTTGACTAAGTAATTAGAGGAAGAGATGATGTTCAAAAAACATAAACCTGTGCCGTTAGCATTCATGATTATGTCACTCTTATATTTTTTCTATGTGGTTAGCCTCGGCTCGTCAAAGATGATCGGTGATGAGCTTGGTGGAGATCCCGGTGGCATGGTATTGCCCTTGTTCCTTTCGATTTTCATGTTCCTGGCATCAACCTATCTCATGATTACCGATACGAGGACAAGCGAGGAAAAAGTAGAGAAATTCGGTCCTGATGAACGTCGTCTCTTTGCTCTTACCTTTCTCATGGCCATCACTTATGTGCTGGCCATGAGGATGATTGGGTTTGTGCTGAGCACAGTGATCCTCTCCTTTTCACTCACCTTTTTTTATCTTAGGGGAACGGTAAGAAAACGCGACCTCAAGGCGTGGGCTTTGGGCAGTCTGATCAGTACGGCTCTACTGCTGGCACTCTACTCCTTGGCAAGAGTGCTGACACGTTTCTTGCTTATCGGGGGCAGGACGGGTTCTGTTCCCCCTTGGATGGGGACGAATGGCTTTGTCATCGGGGCTTCGCTGTTGCTGGTCTCCATTTTGTATCTGCCTGTTGCGATTTTAGGATGGAAAAAAGTGAAAACTCTCTCATTAGGCTCCTCTGCCCGTGATGCGTTTGTTTCACTGCTAGTCTCCGTTGCAACGACAGAGTTGTTATATTTGTTTTTCCGTCAACTGTTCCTGGTCGAATTGGTCAGGGGTCTGGTTGCTTGGTAAGAGGAGGGTACTATGGAATTTTTCTTGGAAGGCCTCGCCCAAGTGGCCAATATCTCAACAATCCTATGGATGATGACAGGTTCGATTTTAGGCATAATCCTTGGAGCCTTGCCCGGGCTCTCCGCAACTATGGGGATAGCTCTGATGATGCCTATCAGTTTCCAGCTCCCTACGGCAACAGGTATCGGTCTGTTGCTGGCAGTCTATTGCGGGGCAGTATCAGGAGCCTCGATACCCGCAATCCTTTTGGGAATCCCTGGCAACCCCAATGCCATAGCTACAATAGAAGACGGCCTGCTCATGACCCAGAACGGCAAGGCAGGTCAAGCTCTTGGCGGTGCTATAGTAGCTTCGTTCATCGGTGGTATCGGAAGCCTGATATTTCTTGTGCTTTTTGCTCCGCTTATTGCTAGGCTCACCCTTGCATTCGGTCCTGCTGAAAAGACAACCCTGGCTTTGGTCGGACTTGTGATCATTGCCTCCGTGTCCGGCAGTAACATCTGGAAAGGATTATTGATGGGTGCTTTTGGGATGGCTTTAGCCTTTTTGGGAACCGATCCATTCAGTGGCCAGCTACGTATTCCTTTTGCAAATCAATTGGCGACCACTCCACTTTCGAAAGGTCTCGATCTCACTTCAACACTTATCGGATTGTTTGGTATCTCCCAGGTGTTCATTGAACTGAGAAAGCGCAAGGAAGAGACTAAAAAAATAGAACATGTAAAAATTGAAAATATCTTCCCCCCTTTCAAGAAACTCCTGCAGATGTGGAAGATTATTCTCAGTTCTTTGGGAATCGGTACGGTAGTGGGTGCCATTCCCGGTACAGGGGCTTCCATTGCAGTGTTTATGGCATATAACTCTGCTAAAAATATTGTGGCAAACTCTAATGGAAAACTTGAGGCCTTGGGCACTGGTGCTTTGGAGGGTGTGATAGCTCCTGAAGTTGCCAATAATGCTGTCACCGGCGGGGCTTTGATCCCCGCCTTGGCCTTGGGTATTCCAGGAGATGCTGCGACAGCTGTACTTATCGGTGCCTTGATGATCAAGGGTGTGACTCCAGGGTTCCATCTGTTTGCAACCAACATGCCTCTTGTCTATGCGATATTCATAACAATGTTTTTGGCAAATGTCTTCATGTTCCTATTTCAATTGATGGGTGTCAGGCTCTATCCCAAGATTCTCAATGTCCCACAGCAAATCTTACTCCCTTTAATCCTCATCCTTTCCTTTATCGGAGCCTATGCCATAGCTGGCCAGGCTACTTCGGTGGGGATCTATAATATGGGAATTGCTCTGGGCATGGGCATTATCGGCTATGCTTTGAAACGTGATAACTACCCTATAGCCCCAATTGTATTGGGTTTGATTCTCGGAGGCATGTTTGAAGAGAACTTCCGTCGTGCAGTAAAGCTCGCCGGTGGTGATTACCTTGTGTTTTTCACCAAACCCATCTGCTTGTTTTTCATGGCTCTCTCTGTCTTGTCCGTAGTGCTTCCCATGTATGCAAAAAAAAGGAAACGGTAATACAATGAGAGTACAATTTCTTGGAATAACGGGGAGTATCCAGCATGCACACTCAGGAAATGTCTCTCTGTTGATCAGCCATGCTGGAACTAAGATTCTCGTAGACATTTCTGGCTCGCCTGTACAAAATTTAGCACTTTGCGAAGTGGATCCACTTGATGTGACTCATTTGCTTCTCACTCACAGTCATGTGGATCACCTGTATGGATTGCCCTCGCTGCTTCATCAGCTCTGGCTGATGGGTAGGACAAGCGAGTTTGTCATCATGGGAAATCATGTGACCATCAAAAAGGCCAGACAGTTGTGTGCAGTGTTTTCATTGGAAGAAAAAAAAGGCATGTTTCCTCTGATCTGGAAAAACCTGGATGAGGAAATACAGTTTGTCCAGTGCAAATCATTAGGTTTGGATCTGTTTCCTGTTACCCATGGTATACCTACCTTTGGGTGCCTGTTCACTTCTGAGCAGGGCACCATCGCCTATCTTGCCGATACGGCCCCCATGAAAGAGTATCCTCCTATGATCCAAAACCCCTCATTGCTGATTCATGAGGCAGGGGGTGTTGATAGTGAGAGGGAAACATTGAATGGCAAGGGCCATTCCTCGGCCTTGCAAGCTGCCAAGGTAGCAGAATATTTGCATGCCGAAAGGCTCTTCCTCTGCCATCTGCCCGAACAGGAGAATATCTATCCTGACATGCTGGCAGAAGCTAGGCACGTATTCCCCCTAACCGATATTCCTGAAGTGTTTCAGGTATACGAAGTATAGGGAGGGGGATGAAATTGAAGAGAATCCAAATAACCTGAATATCGTATAGGCAGGCTGAAACTTTCTTTTTACAATGCTGATCGGGTAAAACTAAAAATGAGTACTGCCATCAAAGACAGTACTCATTGTTCTACACGCAAAAAGGACGTTTAGTAATCCTTGCGCACTCCAAATTCAGCATTTTCAACCCATCTTTGAGGACGGCTGACCAACTTTACCAACTCTTCCAGTGTCTCATAGTGTTTCTTCTCTTCAGCTATGATGATCTTGACAGCACTGCGGGCTTCGTCGCCTTCCAACTCTTCCAGATGTGAGGTGTAGAGGTCTATGCTTTTCTGTTCAACTTCCAGCGCCTTTTCATACATGCTGACTTGAGGAGCTTCCTTTAGGTAGTTTTCTTTGTCGAATTCTTTGAATATTGCTTTTGCTTCTTCTGCAACACTGCTGGGAACCATTGCAGGGACAGATTTATTTCTGAGTGAGGTGAAGACCTTCTCGTGGTTCTTTTCATCTTTCGCCAACATGGTAAAAATGGATTTGAGACCCTTGGTAGTTGATTTGGCAGCGAGCTCTTCATAAAATTTAGCCCCTTCCTGCTCCAATTGAATCGCAATAGTAAAAATATCCATAGTTGTATCTCCTTTTCGCTTCATGCGTATATTGTAGCAAGCATACCATCAGCTTGGCAAGGATATGTTTGAAAGGGATAAATTTCCTTTACAGTGCGGGAATACCACCGTTGGCCACCATAACCTTGAGTTCAGGAGTGTGAACTATCTTCTGCGGATAGTTCGACCAGTCCCCTTCAAGTCTTTGCAAGACCAGCTTCGCTACAGATTTGCCTATCTGTTCCATAGGTTGGCAAAGGGCATAATGGCAAAAATGCAACAATGGGGAGTAGAATAGGTAGTCAAAGCTCGCGAAGACAACCTTAGGGCGGTCTTCGGGTGTGTAGGTCTCCATCAGATAGGTGGTGGCTCCGAGATGGAGCATGTCATTTGCAATGAAGAACGCTTGGGGAGGGTTTGGCTTTTGTAAGATCTCGCGCATAAGGGCGAACCCTTTTTTCTGATCCATATGTCCCTCAATAAATACAAATTCCTCTTCAACTTTCAGGTTTGCTTCCTTCATGGCGTCAAGGTACCCCAGGTATCGCTCTTTCGCTGTAGGGATTTGAAGGGAGCCTCCCAAGAACCCGATTCGTTTGAAACCCTCTCGGACGAGACCTTGTATCCCACACTGCACCCCATAGCGGTTGTCAGTCAGGATAGTATCAAATTGTAGGGAAGGTATCTGCCTATCAAGAAGGATCATCGGGATTTGCTTCAAGCCTTTGTTCAAAAGGTGACTGCCTTCTTCGCTCACTGGGATGATCACCAGGGCATCAACCGTACGTTCGATCATGACCTGCAATTTCTTACGTTCATCCTCTATGGAGTTGTTGGAGGAACAGAGTACCATGGTATACTCATTGTCGGCAAAAATTCTCTCCATGGTTTCCAGAGTTTCCATGAAGAATGTGTTGGATAGTTCGGGAGCTATGATCCCAATGGTCCTTGTTTTTCTGATTTTCAGCGAACGGGCAACCGCATTGCGGTTATATCCCAATTTGGCCATCGCTTTGGTCACTTTCGCGCGAGTCTTTTCTGTAACTGATTCAGAGTTGTTGAGAACTCTCGAAACGGTGGCGATTGAAACCCCAGATTCTTGGGCAACTTCCCGTATGGTGATGGAGTTTTGTTCGTCTTGTCTCATAGTAGCTCTCCTTGCCCTAAAAAAGGGGTAGGGGACCATGTGTGAACATATGGCCCCCTACCTTTACTAGTAATTGAAAGAACAACAATTAGTCGTAGAGAAGACCCTTGATGTTGGCATCATTCATGTTGTCCTTGTTATAGAACCTTGCACCGGTGTCCACATCAGCAACCTTTTCTCCCTTATAGGCTTTATAAGCAAGCTCAACAGCCTTGTAGCCGATTGCATATGGATCCTGGGTGACTGAACCATAGAAGTAGCCTTCACGTACAGCGTTCTTCTGAGCTGCACCGGAGTCAAATCCGATCACTACAACATTCTTGAATGCAGGATTGGTCTTCAGTGTTGCACCATCATTGGTTGCTGCAAGCAGACCCTTGACGGTAGCCTCATTGGAGCAGAAGATACCAAGAACGTTGTCAGAGACAATCTTGTTCAAGACAGCCTGTGAAGCGTTGGTGGCATCAGTCATTGCTGCGGAAGCAGGAACGATCATCTCGATGATGACTTTCTTTCCGGTTGTCGGGTTGTGTGGGGCAATATACCCTACGTTTCCAGTAACCTTGATATCATTCTTTGAAAGTTTTGTCTGATCAACAATAAGATCGATCATGGTGTCGCGGAAACCCTTTCCACGGCTCAGCAATGATTCACCGGAAGCATCCTGGTTCATGACGATAATCTTGACTGGTTTTGCATCAGTTGCGCTTTCAATCTTAGGTTTGATAACTTCAAACATCTTTTTTGCTGCCGATCCGGCTGCATTGAAGTTGTCAGTTGAAGCATTTGCCCAGATTGATCCGGCTGGAGCTTCAGGAACACCAGAGTCAAAACCGATTACAGGGATACCCTTTGCTTTGGTTTCCTGCAACTGGTCAATTACACTGCTTGTGTTAAGTGCTGCCAAGGCGATAGCCACTGGATTCTTTGCCATTGCATTGTTCAGCATCTCTACCTGAATCTGGACATCGCTTTCTGAAGGTGGGCCTTCGAAAGTGATATCTACCCCATACTCATCAGCTGCTGCGTTAGCGCCGAGTTTTACCTGCTGCCAAAAATCGTGCTGCTCGCCTTTGGAAACAACAGCGATGTAAGGCTTGCCGCTTTCTGAAGCGGCCTGGGCAAAAATTGGTGCAAAAGAAGCAAGAACAATCAAAGCCAGAAGAATAATTAAACTCTTTTTCATGTGAACCTCCTATATTCTACCGAGGGCATACGCCTTCGGATATAACCATTTGAAAACCTTAGGACTCCTTGTCCTGCATAGTCATTGCAAACTCTTTCTCTTGTAGCGCAAGGCGAGCATGCTCAGCCTTTTCTTCCTTTTTCATCTTGCGATAGGTCGAATTCATCTCTTGCTTGACCGCCCTGATCTTACTCTTCAGTTCGCTCTTTTTTTGGGTATCGCTCTCTTTGGAAAGTTCTTGTTTCAAGCCTTCAATGACTCCCAATTGCTCTTCTTGGTATCTGTCTGCTGGGGTCAGTAACCTGACCTCTGTAGCCTTCTGGGTCCTGTAGATGTCAAGCAGAACTGCTCCGATTACAACAACACCGGTAAAGAATGTCTGGTATTGTGACTGCAGGTTCATTGAGGGCAGGCCCGAGCGAAGCACGCTCATGATGTAGACACCTATCATGGTGCCGAACACCGAACCGGCTCCACCTGTGAGGGAAGTGCCTCCGATGACGGCTCCGGCGATGGCATAGAGCTCAAAACCTGCTCCCTGTGCGGGCATGACCGTGGTATAGACTGCAGCGAAGGCTATTCCTCCAAGGCCTGCCGTGAAACCAGCTATCACGTAAGCGGTCATCTCCCATTTTGCTACATCAACACCGGAAAGCCTTGCTGCATCCTTATTCGATCCTATAGCAAAGATGTAACGCCCCATTTTTGTTTTGGTCAGGATCACATATGCAACGAATGCTGTGAAAAAGAGCACTATGGCACCTGTCGGGAAGGAGTGGTTCCCCGGGGTGATAAATTTGAAGAGGCTCTTAAAACAGCTATCTGCAGCTCCGCGTGCCGGGAATGTGGCGCTACGTACGTTGGAGACTATGGAGCCTGTACCAAGACTGATCATCTGCGTGCCCAAGGTTGCAATGAACGGGGGCAACTTGAGCTTGGAGATCAGGATGCCGTTCAACAGTCCGAAGGCGGTACCCACGAATAGGATCAGCAACAGGGATAACCACATTGGCCAACCCCATGTCTTGTAGGCAGTACCACCGATAATGGCAGAAGCCATCATAACGGTTCCCAAACTCAGGTCAATGCCACCGGTTATGATGACAAAGGTAACTCCAATGGCAATAAAGCCTATGTAATAAGAGGAGTCCAGGATATTGACCAGAGTGGTGAATGAGAAGAAATTTCTCCCAAATATTGAGAAAAAAACATAAATAATAACCAAAGCCAAAGGTGCAAGAAGTTTCTGCATGTTAATGCCTCTCTTCTCTTCCCTCAATTCCAGATCCTCGTTAGTAGCCATACCTGCCAACTCCTATTTGTAAAGTGTTGCTAAACTCATGATTTTCTCTTGAGTCGCATCTTCAATATCTAAGATTCCTGTGATTTTCCCTTCAGTCATAACCACGACCCTGTCACTCATTCTCAATACTTCAGTCAGATCAGAACTGATCATGATGATTGATTTGCCTTCCTTGACCAGTTCATTCATCAGGGCATAGATCTCGCTCTTCGCTCCGACATCAATACCTCGCGTCGGTTCATCGAAAATGAGGATTGAGCTATTTTTTATCAGCCATTTCGCAATGACAACCTTCTGTTGGTTTCCCCCAGAGAGGTTTCGTACGATCTGATCAATGGATGGGGTCTTGATCGACAGTTTCTTGACATATTCTCGTGTCGAACTGTCCAGAGCCTTGTTCTTGAGTAAAAGGGAAGGGGAGAGCTCCATGTAGGAGGCCATAACGGCATTGTCTGCTACAGAGAGTCCCGTAGCCAGTCCATAACGCTTCCTGTCCTCGGAAAGATATCCGATACCGAGATTTACAGCATCCATAGGGCTTGTGATTGAGACTTTTCGTCCGTTGACCTCAATGTTTCCAGTGGATTTGTCAGCCCCATAGAGCGCCCGGACCGTTTCGGTCCTTCCCGCACCCATCAGGCCGGCAAAGCCCAGAATTTCGCCTTTATGCAGATCAAAGCTTATATCCTTTACCTGCTCACCTGCCTTTAGGTTGGAGACCTTCAGCACGACAGGGGCATCAGGAGCGACATTGCTCTTGCTTTTGGGTTTTTCATAGATGACACGTCCGACCATCATGTTAATCATCTCATCCTTGGTCAGTTCTGTGGTCTCCTTGGTACCTACCCGCTCCCCATCACGCAGGACGGTTACCCTATTTGAAATGACCCCGATCTCATCAAGACGGTGGGAAATGTAGATCATTCCTACCCCTTGTGCAGCGAGGTCTCTCATGATGGTGAACAGGTCTTCAATCTCATGGTCAGTGAGGGCTGCAGTGGGTTCGTCCAGGACAAGAACCTTAAGGTCGAAACTGACTGCCTTTGCTATCTCGATCATCTGTTGCTTTCCAACAGTAAGGTCGCCAACTCTAGTTTCAGGATCGATATCCATGTTAAGTTTTCTGAGTAACTCCCTAGCTCGTTGGTTCTGCTGTTTCTTATCAAGCATCAAGCCTTTTAACTTGGTGGACTCCCTGCCAATAAACAGGTTTTCGGCAACAGTGAGGTGGTCCATCATGTTCAGTTCCTGGTGGACTATTGCTATTCCTGCAGTAAGAGCCTCTTTAGGATTGTGAGGATTGAAAAGTTTCCCTCTGTAGAGAATCTCTCCGGAATCCTTTGGAAAAATTCCTGTAAGAGCTTTCATGAGTGTGGATTTTCCCGCACCATTTTCGCCTACAAGCGCATGGATTTCTCCTTCTTTCAAGTCAAAATCCACTTTTTTCAGGGCATGTACACCAGAAAAACGCTTGTCTATGGCTTTCATTGACAACACAATATTGTTCAAAGCCACCTCCCTCTTGTATCAGATTCAATCATTTTCTTACCAGTTGAGAAGACAAAAAATAGTGTTATTTGTACCCTCATGAACAAATGATTGCATGGAATATGTGCGTTGTCAAGAAAATTGTAAACGTTTACAAGATGTTTGTAATGTAGGCTTCCGGCAATTAATTTTTACTTGAAGCTCTCAATCCGCCTATATTGATGTGGTATGGGAAAATCCAGACTCAGATGTCGGATGCAGCGAACTTTGCTGCAAGAAAGTACAATGAATTGGTGAATGTTCTTTAGTTTCGGTGCGGCTCAAGACCATTTGCAGCCAGATATATCTTGGCACAGGCGAGGGAGTCACTGAGGGCTTCATGGTGGGTAAGCTCTATTCCCAGGTATCTGCTGACCGTATCGAGCTTGTGATTCACCAAGGTAGGCCATGCTTTTCGAGCACATTGGACCGTGCAGGTGAATGGAGGCAGGGGCGAGTTTATACTGTAATACTCGAGGCAGTACCTGAGAACGCTGCGGTCGAAGCTGCTGTTATGGGCTACCAGATAGTCGGCCCCGATGAATGTCTGCATGAGAGGCCATGCCTCATCGAAGGTCGGAGCACCAGCAACATCGCGCATCCTAATGCCATGGATGGCCGTAAAGGAGGGTATGATCTCCATACCGTAAGGGGGTCTGATGAGTGTGTAGAACTGATCGACCAGTTCACCCTCCCGTACCTTGATTAGCCCCACCGCACAGGCGCTAGCACGCTGGTAGCAGGCGGTCTCGAAGTCTATTGCACAGAAGTTCATGGCAGCATGTGTGTCGGGCATGGCAAGCTTGGCAGATATGGCTCTTCTGCTCTCCTCCTCCAAAGACTATGCACCAGTGGGCCAGTTTTGTCTATCGCTAGATTTTACTGTTTTGCAAGTTGGCCTTCGCCTTATGGATTGGTAAGAAAAGAGTGTTATCTGTAGATTGCCGTTGCCACCATCACCAGGATAATGGAGACCAGGGTATCCATCGAGAGGGTGTTGTCCACATAATCGGCACTCTCCTTGTCTCCTGTCTTCATGAAAATGGTGATTATGAAAGGTGGGGGAGTGAGGAACATCACCAGCACAGCATAGCGGTAGATGGCTGGCATTCCCAGCAGACCTCCGACCAGGAAGCGGTTGATGAGCAAAGCCAGGATAATCAGCAGGCTCTTTCTGACCAGGATGGTCTTAACTGCCTGTGCGAGCCCCTCCTTCCTTATATGGATGCCATAACCTATGGAGATTGCGATGAGGGGTACCGTCAGGCCTGCAAGCAAGTCGATTAGCTCGCCAATGGCGGAAAAAAGAGGATTGGGACCCACATCCTTGGCAAAGATGCTCACCAAGATACCCAGCAAGATTGCTATGATGACAGGGGAGGTGATGAACTGGCGTAGGAGGACCCTCTTGTTGTGAACCCCATCGCGTTCTTTGATGAGCAAAGCCATCAGGACGAAGAATACGAAAATCACCTGACCAAGGTCGACCAAGGCAAATTTGCCCAGGTGTTCGGAGCCATAGACTGAGATAAAGAGAGCATATCCAAGCATGCCCATCTCAAATCCACCCATCATCAGGGGGAAGTAGGGGGATTTCATGCCGAGAGGTTTCGCAAGGACTTTTCCCAGCAGAACCATCAGGAGGCAAACCATAAAGATAGTTCCTACCAAGAGAAGATACCTGGACTCAATCTCCAGTGTGGAGAAGGCCTGAAACATCAAGGCTGGCAGGGCAAGGTCGGAGACAAGATGTTTTATGCCGGCGATTGTTGTATCCGTGAAGTTTTTTGACCGTTGCAGGACAAAGCCCAGTACAAACAAAAGAAGAATTGGAAGGATAGACCACATACTTTTACCACCATATGAGAAAGCATTTGATTGAGCAGACAAATCTATTGCTCAAGCATAACACTCTTTGCTCTTGAAGATGAAGGGAGTCCGGGGCCCATGACAGCCCCGGCAGAAAAAGGGTGTGTCAAATCAATGACCCTCTCCGTTGGTGAGGACAATTTTGAAACTCTCTCCACCTCCCATGGCAAGGTGCATTCCTTCCAGGGCTTTTTCCAGAGGCATCACATGGGTCACCAAAGATGTCACATCAACCTTTTTATTCTTGATCAGGTCTATGGCAGTGCCGAAATCCCACTGTGTTGCGTGCTCGCCGATGATTTCGAGCTCACTGATAATCAGCTTTCGGATGTCAATTGTAACCTTCCCGGTTGGAACCCCTACCTGCACCACGGCCCCTCCCGGTCTGGTGACGGCGATGGCTTGTTCTATGGTTTCGCTCAGGCCGGCAACCTCAAAAGTAATGTCCGCACCAATTCCATTGGTTAGTTCCATCACTACGGCTTCCAAGTCCTCTGCTGTCGGATCAAGGACCCTGTCGATTCCATTGTCTTTGGCTATCTTGCGCCGTTTTGCATTGGGTTCGCTTACAATTACAGAACTCGCCCCTGAAAGAGCAGCCACCCTAGCCACATGCTGGCCCATGGGGCCCGCACCGATCACAACAACAAAGTCCCCTATCGTCATCTTGGACCTGTGTACCGCCCGCACGGCGCAAGCCAGAGGTTCCACTCCCACCGCTTCAAGATTTGAAATCGAATCCGGTACAAGGCTGCACCGGTCAGCCGGGATAACCATGTATTCGGCAAATGACCCATCCGAACTCACTCCCAGATGGCCGATATCCGAACAGATATTTTCTTGTCCGCGCAGGCACCAGTAACATTTCCTGCAGGGGATATGAGGCTCTGCACAGACTCTGCTGCCTACCCGTATCTCCCTGCTTACCTGCGGATATCGCTGCTTGAACTCAACTTCTGATCCTATCTCAACCACCTCCCCGACGAACTCATGGCCCATGGTGACTTTTGGGATCGGAGCTTTGCCTATCCAGTCGCCGTGAGTATAAATGTGCAAGTCGGTCCCACATATTCCAGTGGCAAGGATTTTAACAAGCAGCTCCTTAGGACCTGGTTTCGGAATTTCAACCTCGACTTTTCGAACATCGTTGTTTGCAAAATACTTGAATGCAATCATTTTCATATGCTACCCCTTTTTAGATTTTTAGCGAGTTGGTTGAGCAAGCATGCAAAGAGAATTTGACTTGCTAACAGCTCTGGTTCCAATGTTGTCGGTTGTTTAAGACCCGCACTGCACGCATTGTTAGAATCTTATCAAGTCACCGGTATTTTCATGATCCCAGCACCGGCGAAGATGAAAAATATTGGATTCATATGCACTAATATATACCAAGGTCTTGGTTTTAGACAGAAACAAAAATGAAAAGAGATGCAGAGCGGAAATGCAAGAAATATTCGTATCTTCAGGGCAAGGAGCAAGCAGCGGTATAGGTGAAGGCAATGGAGGGAGGGGAAGGCTGGAGCATGACTTGCGGACTCTGTTGCGAGCGAACTGCATGAGAGTCATGATCCTGATAATGAAAAACCGCCCTCCAGTTGTTGAAGAGCGGTTTTTAGATAAAGAGGATGTAGGTCCAAGCTGTTATTTTTGCTTTTTTTCCTCAATCCTCTTATGCTGTGTCTTCTCAATCGCATTGATAATCTTATCATAGCCGGTACATCTGCAGAGGTTGCCTGCTACCTGCTTGCGAATCTCATCCCTGCTTGCAGGCTCTTCACGTGTGATGATGGGCACCGATGCCATGATGAAGCCTGGGGTACAGAAACCGCACTGAACAGCCCCTTCATCGATGAAAGCTTGCTGGATGTCCGATATTGCACCTTTCTTGTCCGTGAGGCCTTCCAGTGTCAGAATAGTTTTTCCTTCAGCCCAGATAGCAAGATAGATGCAGGAGTTGAAGGGTTGGCCATCTATGAGGACTGTGCATGCTCCGCACTCACCTACATCACAGCCGTGTTTGATACTGTCCAATCCTCCTTGCCCCCGAAGCATGTCTGAAAGGGAGGAGCGTACGTCAACCGAATATTCTCTTTTGCTGCCATTTATTGTGCATGTCACCGTTCTTCTAGCCATTGATCTTTCCTCCTGCTTTCTCAATCGATGTAAGGGTTGCACGTCTGACGAGTTCCTCTACCAGATGGAGCCTGAACTC